>JAIMAD010000306.1 GCA_023512145.1 Bacillus sp. (in: firmicutes)
GAAAGAAGGCAATGCAAAAAGTAGTAGATTTAGGTGGTGATATCAAAAGTGGCGTAAGCAGAAATACGAGTTTTCTAGTTGTCGGGGTTCAAGACAAATCTCTTGTAGGTGAAGATGGTTTAAGTACCAAGGAGGAAAAAGCCTATGATCTTATTAATAAAGGGATAAATATAAAAATTATTAACGAATCCCAATTTATGAGTTTAATTGATTAAAAATACAAAAGAAGGTAATCATTAATTGAAAGCTGTAACTTTGGTAGGCTAAAACCTAATAAAGGCACATTCAAATTGTATGAATGTGCCTTAAACCTTTGAGGATTGTTAACTTAAATTCACTTCACATATCCCTTTTACATACTAACTGACCTAAAAATCCCCATAAACTAAAAGGTGTGGAAAAGCTCTCTTTGGACTTAAACACTGAGGATTACTTGACTATATATCAATCCATCAACTTTCGACAAAATCTATTAAACTTCGGGTCGCGCCAGGCACCATCTATCATAGTTTATAAATCAGAAACAATGATATAAGATAATCGAACAGGTCCATGTACTCCCCATACCTTGCTTAACTCAATGTCAGAGGAACTACTTGAACCACAAATAAAGTTAATGGCTGCAGGATTTATTCCCTCTTTTGACATTTCATGAAGTTTTTGCATTCCTTGTGTTAAACGAGGAACAATGGTACTTTGCGGCACAATACAAATATAATTTAAAGGCAGGAAGTTGGATGATCTTCCTTTTCCCAACTTATCAATGACAGTGTAAGAAGCTGTTTCAGCAAGTGAAAGATCACTAATACAGATGCCATAAGACGCATTCAATGCCTTATCTATATTTTCACGGCCTAACTCATCAGTCCAAACATACGCATCTTTCAACACATCATTTAGACCCCATTCTGCAAAACGCTCATCGTTCCAAGCGATAATTGGGCCTGTTCCATGTTCAACTAGTTTCTCAGCAATAGTTTTTGCAAGATCTTTTTTCTCAATCATTAAGGAATCAATCCTACCACTTGATCCAGCTTTGTTAACTTGAGCATTCTTATGAAATTCTTCAGCTAATTGTGCTTGAGTAAAGCCTTTATAAATTTCAAGCTGAGGTTTGCTTGATAATTCAGGATGCACAACCACTTTCGGCATTTCTCGACCAAGTATGTTTGAAAGGTTAGAAATAAATGACTCTCTATTTAAAATTTGTCCTTTTGTCATTCTTTATTTCCTCCTTTACTTCTAGATTCATACCAATCTCTGAAACGTGTTTTTTCCAATGCCGGCAAGTCACGTTTGTCTGTCCAACCTTTAAGAATACTAACACCTTTTTTAATTTTTCCATCTACCATCAATGGTTTTGTCATTAATGGAGCAACACTTGTTCCTAGCTTGTACATCCAAGGACGGCTTAGAACCATACCTGCTCCAGACATACTCGCACCCCAGAATGCAGAAACCTTCTTTTCTTCAGCTAATATACGCTTGTGCTCATGAATTAATGAATGCAACGGGATATTAGATGGACAAACTTCTGTACACTCACCACAAAGTGTACACATAAATGGAAGTTCTTTGAAGTCATCATAGCCGGCAAGTAGTGGCGTTAATACAACACCAAGTGGTCCAGAATAGATAGAATTATAAGAGTGTCCACCAACTTGTCGATATACTGGACAGACATTTAAACAGGCAGCACAGCGCATACATTGTAATACTTCTTTGAATTGAGATTTTAATACTTCAGAACGTCCATTATCAACGATCACCACATGAAATTCTTTAGCACCATCCGCAGCACCTTCTTCAGTAATCCCGTTTACAAATGTCGTATAGCTTGTACTTTTTGCCCCTACTGCGCTTCTAGATAATAAGCTAATACAAATATCTGCATCTTCATAGGTAGCGACAATACGTTCCATACCCATTACAGCTACCTGTAACTCAGGTGCTGATGTACAAAGATCGATATTTCCTTCATTACTGATTAATGTAATCGCTCCAGATTCAGCAATAGCAAAGTTACATCCGTAAATTCCCATATCAGCCGTTACAAACTCATTACGCATTTGAGCACGAGCAAATGCAGCTAAGTCTTCTGGAATATCTTTGCCGGTATATCCATTCTTGGCAAAAACATCACGAATTTGGGTTTTGTTTAAATGCAGGGATGGTACAACCATATGTGAAGGTGGATTCCAGTCATCAGATTGCAAAATGTATTCAGCTAAGTCAGTTTCTTTTACATCTACCCCAGCATCCATCAATTCATGGTTAAGTCCAATTTCCTCTGTCACCATCGATTTTGCTTTTACAACTTTTTTAACGCCTCTTTCTATTGCTAGATTAGTAATATACTGAGAGGCTTCCTTAGCATCCTTTGCAAAAAATACGTTACCACCATTTTTGATAACGTTTTCAGAAAACTGATTTAAGTAGAAATCTAAGTTTTCAAGAACGTGGGCACGAACTTCTCCTGATAATTTTTGCCACTCACTGAAATTACCATCGCCCAATTGTGATAGCACGTTCTTTCTATTTTTATTAATTAAATCTTGAGCTTTCACCATTGCAGCACGCATGAAATCATCGTTTAGATTCTTATCAAGATTTTTCTCAAAACTTTGCTCATTAATCTTAATTCCCATTTTGGCTCTCCTTACTATTTAGAATTTAGTACTTCAGCTATATGCATTACTTTGATAGTTGATCCAAGTCTACTTAAACGTCCACCAATATTCATTAGACAAGCGAAGTCTGCACCTATCAAATAATCAGGGTTAGCTTCTTGGATGTACCTTGCTTTTTCATCAGCAACTTCAGCTGAAATTTCCCCCATTTTAACAGAGAAGGTACCACCAAACCCACAACACTTTTCCGAATTGTGGAAATCTACTAATTCTAGACCTTCTACTTTCGAAAGAAGTGTTAAGGGCTGTTCTTTCACTTTTAAAAATCTTGCTGTATGGCAGTTGTGGTGGTAAACAGCCTTTCCAGGAAGTTTCGCATGAAAGTCTTCTACATTAATAACATCAATTAGAAATTGAGATAATTCATATGTTTTTGCTGCAACTTTTTCCGCTCTTTCTTTCCATTTTTTATCATCAGCGAAAACATGTGGATATTCTTTTACAAATGAAACACAAGAACCTGAAGGTGAAACAATCACTTCAGCATGTTCAAACGTTTCGATAAAGTGCTTAATTGTGTTTTTTGTTTTCTCTACGAATCCAGTGTTGTACGTAGGTTGCCCGCAACATGTTTGGTTCTTAGGATAATCGATCTCATGCCCTAGACCTTCAAGTAATTCAACAGTAGATTTACCGACATTCATTGCCATAAAATCAACAATACAGGTTGTAAATAATGTTACTTTCATATCAAATCTCCTCTTGATTTATTTCATTTCTCCATCTGGTGATAAGGTCATCTGATGACTTGGTAATGTCACCCTATTATATAACGTTATAATATGAAAAATAACTTTTCTGGATATCAAAATCCGGTATTTTCTACAAAGTTCATAATATCTACCATTCTATGCCATAGATATGAAAATCGATGCGGTTAAGAAATTAGAAAAACTAAGGAAAGACCACTCTAATTATTTACTTTTTACATATTTTCTTCTCTACCACAGAAGAAGTTTCATGAGGAAAACCACGAATAAAAAGGCCCATCTGCATGATGGCACCTTCTTGGATTTAACTGTTAGGTGAGACTCTTTGAATAATACCAATTAATTCCCCATATATATCCTTCCATGAATCCTCCAAATTCAATGTCAGCACTTCTATCATCGTTCGATCATCCCATCGAAATACCTCATCAATTTCCATCCCATTAAAGGGGTAAATCAAAATCCCTCTTAGGCTCAACTCATGTGGCTGATGCATTAAGTACGTATACAGTTGATAGAGATTGTGGCTATGAAAGGAGGACTTCCCATAGTTTTCTTGAAAATATTTTTATAGAACTTTGCATCGATGACAATCTTTTTCCTGGCCATTTTTATGGGTTAATGAAACATCTGTTCATCGTAGGCAAGTATGAGCGATTCCCCGCTAGCTGCCAGCGCATAACCACTGACTGGACACGATATTCTTGCTGCTCAATCCGATAAAAGTGAAATAGAAATTTCTCGAAAATTTGGTTTAATGATGAATCGTCCAGTTCAGCCGAAAATAAACTCCAGTTTCCATGTTTATGGGAAAGTAATGTTAGTTCATGTAATAATCTAGCAATATGAACCATTCGTTTATAATGGAGATTATGTCTTCCAAAGTATACTTTTAGAAAAATTTCCTATGTTAGCGGTAGTGTATCCATTTCTGGGATGTACTCCAGATAGGCAAAGCTGCGTTAGTTCTAGTGGGTCCATATTATTCCACATTCCTGAAGAAGCTGATCGGAAGTCAAGTAATACTGGATTTCCCCACTTGACACATATTCACCAATTAAATAATAAAAATCATTACTCCAAACGAGAGAAAAAGGCTTAACACTGTAAATATCGGCATTCCTATTTAGCTGAAACTTTTTACTGAGATTGTATTTCCCGTACTGAAAATTTATCATGTTTAAATTTGATATAGCCATATGTAATTCATAAATTGTTTTTGATATTTTATTTTCTTCATTTTTGTCATTCTCAGATACAAGTATCCTATTACAAGATGTTTGGCCTGGTTGTCACTGGTAAATTTATGAATCTTACTTACAAGATTCTCCGTATCGGAAATCGAAATAAACTCCGCTGCTTATTACTAAATTTCCGAGTGATTTCATTTTCACTAGTATGTTCATTATAAATAGCCTCTTCATCTGCATTACTTGACCCTTGCCCATATTGTCCAATCCCCTTTCTAAAAATTTTAATTTTTTTTACTTTATTATTAACAGTTTCCACAAAATTCAAATAATACCTCTCTACTTATTTACTTTTTACATATTTCCTTCTCTACCACAGAGGAAGTTACTCAAGCCTTATGTATTTAGGAATCAGTACGTCTTAAGTCGCAGAAAAAATTCAGTCTTTTCAAAACTAGGTAAATATGGGATATTTAGTATGCAAGTTCGAGGAGGACGTGATCGTCATAAAACACTACAGAAATTTTTTTCAAAAAGGCCGAGTTGATGAAATTCATTATCGAATTTTATTATGAGATTGTAACTCTCTTAATAATTTATGGTAAATAATGGTTGCTGATTTTAGAATTGTGTTACGTTCTACTAGGACTTTAAATCATGTAAAAGGGGAGATGTTCCTGTGTCAGTTTTCACGAAATGGGCTTTTCGGAACAAAGCCGCCGTCTCATTAATGACGATATTAGTATTAATCATTGGGATTGTTAGTTATTTAAGATTACCCATGGAGTTCTTGCCTTCCGCGGACAATCCGCAAGTAACAATTATTACAATGGGCCAAGGGACAGATTCAAAAACAATGGAAAATGATGTAACTTTTCCAATCGAGCGATCGGTTACCGGAATTAAAGGAAAAAAATCCGTTTATTCTACAACGGGAGAAGGGTTTTCCAAAGTTGATTTATTTTTTGAAGCTGGTTACGACATGAAGCAAGCAAAAGTAGATGTTCAAGAGGCTTTATCGAATGTCGCATTTCCAGCTTACATATCAAAGC
>JAIMAD010000307.1 GCA_023512145.1 Bacillus sp. (in: firmicutes)
ATGGATTTACCGTATATTTCATTTGGTTCTTCAACTACACCAATGTAATTATTTTTTGATTTTGACATCTTCTCCACACCATCAAGGCCCTCAAGTAATGGAAGTAATACAACAATTTGTTTCTCTTTCCCATAATGTTCTTGTAAGTGTCTACCCATTAATACATTGAAATGTTGATCCGTTCCACCTAGTTCGATATCACTTTCAAGTTCAACCGAATCATACCCTTGCATTAACGGATAGAAAAATTCGTGTAAAGAAATAGGTTTTCCTGTAGATAATCGCACTGCAAAATCATTTCTTTCAAGTAATCGTGCTACTGTAATACTGGATGATAAATTAATCACTTCTTCAAGATTAAGGCTACTTAACCATGTTGAGTTATAATGCAATTCAACTTTCTCCATATCCAACACTTTACTAAATTGTTCAAAGTATGTTTTCGCATTTTCCCTTACTTCTTCAGTAGTCAGTTGTTTTCTTACTGTTGATTTCCCTGTAGGGTCACCGATTTTACCAGTAAAGTCCCCTATAATAAGTTGGATAATGTGACCGTTCTCTTGAAACTGTTTTAGCTTGTTTAAGACAACTGTATGCCCCAAATGAACGTCCGGAGCCGATGGATCTAATCCTAACTTAATTTTTAACGGCCTATTTTCCATTAGTGATTTTGCAAGCTTATTCTTTAGTTCATTTTCAGGAATAATCTCTTGTACACCATTCCTATAAATAGTAAATTGTCTCTCAACTTCATTTAATTGATCACTTGAAAGTTGTTCTAACAAACTTTTCATAACTCTCTCCTCCTATTTTCTAAAAAAATAAAAACCACGCCCCTAAAAAAGGGACGTGGTTAACGCGGTACCACCCTTGTTGAAGATTTCTCTTCCACTCAAATCGAATTAACGGCTCATCCGTCCTTTGCTACTATGTTCACAAAGAAAGTTCAAGGAGGTAATTCGCTCTTATCTTTATACTGATTTTCACCATCCATCAGCTCTCTAAAACAGGGAGATAAGAAACTACTGATTCCTGTCATTACTTTTATGTCTATGAATTTTTAGAATATTTCTATATATTCTAACCTAAGAACACCTAAAATTCAAATTAATTAATATCCCTATGCTTCTTCAATTAAAAAAATCTTTAAGTTGCGGAAGGATTGTTGTAAAGTAATTTTTATGGTGTAAGCCATTAATTATCCACCTAATTAAATGATATAATGGGAGAAAAGACTGGGGCTATTGGTTTACTTTGTGGGAGGGCTGAATTATAAAAAGAATCGTTAAAATACTCTATATTATCATTGGATTTTTAGCCCTAGGCATCGGTATTTTAGGTATTATTTTACCAGTATTGCCTACGACTCCACTATTACTCTTAGCATCCTTTTGTTTTGTTAAGGGCTCAGAACGATTTGAGCTCTGGTTTAAAGGAACCAAGCTCTACCAGCGTCACTTAGAGAGCTTCCTAAAAGAGCGGGCAATGACCTTAAAACAGAAACTTACCATCCTGTTATTTGCTGACGTGATGATTGCCATCTCCTTCTTCCTACTCGACAATTTCATTATGAGAATTGTCTTTCTGCTGATTGTGATGTATAAATATTATTATTTTATCTATAAAATAAAAACAGTAGCTACTGTTAGAGCTGAAAGTAAATAATCAAAATTAAAAGGTGTCAGGCATCATCCCCAAAAAACGGATGGTGCCTGACACCTTTAAGTTATTTTAACTAAAATGGTTTCAATATCATGAGGGCGATGATGATCAAAAAAATCACGTTTTCATATCGTTCAAATTGAAAAAGAACTTTTGATAAGCGCCAATAATCCTCAGGAATCTCTTCGCCTTTATGTGACGCTAATAAGGCTTTAACTGGTTTTGATTTAGGTGATAAGACGAGCGGACCAATCGCTAGAGCTACCATATAGAGAAAGAGACTTGTTACGTACCAGCCCATCCGAAAGAGACTTGGATTAATTAATCCCATGCCTAAACCGGTGATTAATAGGAGCGAACCGCCCACCATGACAAAAATATGTAATCTATGTCTAATTGCATAGGAATGTCTTAATTCAGTCATGTTTTTCCCGGATTTGACGACTGTCATTAATATAAATCCTGGTCCCAACCCCAAGATGGCTGAAAAAACATGGATAACCACAAGAATTTTGTAGAAAGTAATCACTTTTTAGTAACCTCCAATCTCCACAATGACCAGTTTATCATAACATCTTATTTAACATAATTAAGTGATAAATTACATGTGTATCGGGGTTTTATAAAATAAAGGCCCGCTTTATAGCGGGCCATCAAACCAACATATAAAAATCTATGTACTCATCCCGTTTCTTGATTACTTTTTAATTGCCCATAAAGTTTTTGATAGGACGCTGCTTCTTCTTTCATTCCTTTGGATTGATACATTTTACTGATTTTCTGCACTGGTGAAGGATTTTGTGGTTGAAGCTCCATTTCCCAGAAGAAGCAATCAATCGCTTTATCGAATTGTTTAAACTCGGCATAATAGTCACCCATTTCCATCATCCGATCGGGATCCTCTGCCAATTCGACCATTTCATTGATTTTTCTAAGTACCTCTGATTGGGGGAGTAATGAATCTATTGGTAACAGTTTCTCACGAACAGATTTAAGACCATTCTCCTCAAGAAGACTAACCGCAAGCTGGAAAACTTTTTGTTCCAATTGTTTTGTTTTTTCCTCGTGGGGTAGGTGCTGCAACAATGTCATGAATTCGTCTAAGTTTGCGATCACAAATTTAGGGTCTGTATTTTCCCATATCGTACCTAGAACGGCATCATAGGAGGATGGCAGATCCTCAATAAAAGGTAATAAACATAAAGCTGCTTTCTCATAATTTCCTTTTTTAAGCATTTTTTCAATAATTGATTTTGAACTAGGTAACTCTCGAAATGGATTGATATTAACCTGACCTACTAGTTGGATCCATTCTTCCATCGTGACATAGCGCAAAGCAATTTCTGTATACTTGTCAATGGATTTTGCACCTTGATACATATCTACATTTTCTAACCATAACAATAGCTCCACTAGGGCATTTTGTTTACTTACGATATCATCTAACAAGTTTCGTTCATCTGGTTGTGATCGGTTTTGGAAACAGTGTATTTCAACAAAAAGAGGATCCTTTAGTAGGATGGAATGCAAATTTGAGGAATGGTAAAAATCGTGGTAAGAATTGAATTCTTGTGAATACAATCGATCCTTTGCAGTTTGTAATGTAGGTGAAAAGTCGCTTAAAATTTGAACGACTTGAAAGGACTTCATAAAATTTCCGCTTCTTCTAAAGTGAAAGTAGACCTTGTCAATGATCTTTATTAGCTCTTCTTTATCAAAAAAAGAGTCAATGGTTGTCGCAACAAAAGCCACTTCCTGGAGGGGGAAATGAATCTGCAGCTGCGAGAAGATTTTACCCTTATTCGGAATAGACACAGATAACTGAGGGATTAATGCGTTTATTATCGGATGTGGCGCATCGATAACAATACCTTCAGAAAAAACCTTCGCTATAAAAGATGCTTCTGCAACAATATCAAGCTTTCCACCGATGATTAGGGAATCTTTATAATAGTTAAGATAATATTTTTCGTTATTTGGGGCCAACACTTCTATGACCTTACTTCTTGCAAAAATAGCCACTCGATTGACCTTACCTTTTACGCTATGTTTTTTATCCTTTATCGATATTTCTGTTGGCACAATAATTTCATTATCCATTCAACATTGCCCCCTGTCATCATATATACACTAAAAAAACCATTTTATAAGTGCGTGTATTTATTGATAAGCTTTTGTGCTTTTATTATATCATAAGTCTAAAAAAAGGTGCCCTTCTGAATAGTAAAGGGTTCCAATTATAGGTTCTTTTCTTAAAATAACAACCAAAGCCCTTTGGTTTGTCGTAAACTATTGTCATATAGGAACCTAAAAAACTCGCCGTAAATGGACGAGTTTTTTCTTAATCTTATGGACCAGGAAAAGAGCCACCCTTACTAGCGATAACATTTTCATCATAATTTTTCATTGATTTTTTCAAAGGTTTTCTTTTGACTAAACCAGTGAGCCACTAAATAGAATGAAATTAATATTAAAAATGAATATGTATAAGCCCAATCAATTTTCTTGTATAAATCAATCATAGCCAAAGTTGGCATTCCCACATATGCACCAAATCCACCGAAAAAAACAGCTTTTATATATGGATTTATGTGAGGTTTATATTGCAACATCAGCATTAGTACCACTGGTAAAATAGAAAGTCGGAATGAAAAGTTTAAAGTGGCTACGGGTACAACTTTCACTGGGTATGCCCACTTTCCGAAACTAACACCAAACGTATCAAGGATTTCCGATAATACCATCACCAATAAACCCGCAGAAAATATACGAGCTGAACTTTTTCGGTTACGGAATATTCCCCAAATAATCCAAGGAACAACTAACATACCAACAGCTATCCACCATTGCCAAGTAAAAATAAAAGCATTCATAACTGCTTCAACAATCAACTGATTGGATTCAGTAATTTTTTGTGTTGCTTTTTCAATTTGATTCAATCCATCTTGGTAAGTCATGATTATCCACCTCCTTCACCTTTATATAATTTGCTGTTAGTCTTTACCTTATATTTTTAACCTATGCGAACTGTCCTTAGTGAGAAACTTGACATCTATCATGACAAAAACTATTAAGAAAAAATAAAAAAAACCTTACTAAATAAAGAAAAAGACGTGTGTCAATTACACGTCATTTCTAGCTTGATTTTATAGATAAGCACCTCAAAACAGAACTCTTTAGGAATCTACTCTTCCTTTCCCTGTTTCAAATGAAGAACCATATGTTCATCATCATGATAAACTCCGTTTACTCTTATTGCTCTTTCCTCAATTCCAAAGACTTTAAACCCTAATTTAGCATAGAGATTTTTTGCTTTTTGATTACTTACAATTACAGATAAATTTACTTTTTCAATTGCTTCTATATTTCTAGCTTTATTTATAGCTTCTGACAGTAATGCATTCCCTACGCCTGAACCTTGTTTCTGCTCAGTAACATACATTGCAAAAATATTTGCCCGATGTTGAATTTTCTCCAGCTTTTCTTGGAGTAATGTTACTACTCCGATAAGTTCTTCATTTTCAAAAGCACCAAACGTGTAATTTCCTTCTGTGCTGAAATTGCGGGCAACTTGGTCGATGGGATTTTCTCTCTTTATCGCATCTTCATAGCTTGTTAAAAAAGCCTCTGGATTTAGCATTAACGCTTCTAACCTTAATACCCAATAACTTTCTGCATCAGCTGAATCTAGTAGTCTAATTTCCATGGGGACCTCTCCTTTAATCAATGAATGGTTGCTTTTTTTCGATTTCACCTGCTATCCTTGGCTGGTAATCGAAGAAATTACTAGGGGTGACTATTATTAATTCAACCAAGATAAGGACAATTCCTGTTTATTAATCCTTTTTCCATATTTTTAAAAAGCTGTTTTCTAAGAGATTGTTGCTTTTAAAACAAAAACTATTTAGGGTTGATCTTCGCTTTTCGCCGAGGAGGCTCACCGC
>JAIMAD010000308.1 GCA_023512145.1 Bacillus sp. (in: firmicutes)
CTTTTGATATAGATAACGAAAAAGTACTAAACGATGATTCCTGCTGTGCAAACGAAACTAGCCATCGACATAGCCATCATTCAGATAAAGTGAAAAATAATCTTGTAACTAGACTTAACAGGATTGAAGGGCAAATTCGAGGCATTAAAGGCTTAATTGAAAGAGATACGTATTGTGATGATGTTATAAACCAAATTTCTGCCAGCCAATCAGCTTTAAATAGTGTAGCCAAAATCTTGCTCGAAGGCCATATGAAGAGCTGTGTTGTCGAAAGAATCCAAGAAGGTG
The DNA here is from genome assembly GCA_023512145.1 of Bacillus sp. (in: firmicutes). GTDB lineage: Bacteria > Bacillota > Bacilli > Bacillales > Cytobacillaceae > Neobacillus. The sequence goes on from JAIMAD010000308.1 coordinate 289, forward strand.
ATTTTGAGGTTCTAGATGAGGTTCTTGTTACCATTCAAAAATTAATGAAAAAGTAAGGGAGGTACGATGTAAACTAATCGAAACTTGCCCTGAGGACGTCCCAAGTGGTTCGTTCTTTTTTTGCGAATTTTTCTAAAGGTACAATCAATAGAGACCCCACAACAAAAGTGAGGTCTTTGTTCATTTATAATGAAAGATTCGATTTTGCACTAGTTGTTGCTTCTGGTACGCGTAGGAGAATGATCCCGCCGATGATGAATAAAATAATTAAGCTAAACACACCACTATTCGTATTACCAGTCATCTGGGCAGTGATTCCAACCAGAAATGGTCCTAAAATCGCTGCAAATTTATAAAAGATACTATAAAAACCAAAAAATTCGTTAGCATTTTCTTTAGGGACAAGTTTGGCAAAATAGGAGCGGCTTAAGGCCTGTATGCCACCTTGTGAAGATGCGACTAGCATCGCTAGAATCCAGAAATCTAACGTTGTTTTTAAGAAATAAGCATAAATACAAATAACAATATAAACCGAAATACCAACCAGTAGCATCGTTTTCCCTTTGAAGTTATCAGCAAGCTTTCCATATAAAATAGCAAACGGTGCAGCAACCACTTGGGTAGCAAAAAGGATAATCAGTAGATTTGTAGAAGTGATTCCCAAATCAGATCCATAGGCCGTTGACATCGTAATAATTGTATTTACACCATCAATGTAAAAGAAATAAGCAATCAGAAATAAAAACAATGGTCGGTATTGCCTAATCTTCTTAAAAGTTGAAAACAATTGTTTAAAGCCATTGGTTATCGGGTTGGGTACACGTTCTTTATAATATACCTGCTTCACATTTTTTAAGAGAGGAATCGTGAACAAGCCCCACCACAAAGCTGTGATCGCAAACGCGGCTTGGCTCGCGACAGTAACAGATAAAGGAATAATCTCTTTCTGGGATAATAGTATTAGGGCAATACTGATTAGAAAAGGAATCGTGCAGCCGATGTAACCCATCGCAAATCCTCGTGAAGAAATTCGATTCATGCGTTCATCCGTTGTCACATCAACAAGAAAAGCATCATAAAAAATATTTGTTCCGCCAAAACCAATGACAGTAACCATATAACAAATTAATAAGAGCAGCCATTGATCGTTTGGTACAACCGCAAGCAACAAGGTAAACACAATTCCGAGAGCAAAGAAAAAGGTGAAAAATCGTTTCTTAAAGCCTTTGAAATCAGCTATGATCCCCAAAATAGGCGCACAAACTGAAATTAGCAAGGTGGCAATGGAATTGGCATATCCCCAATAGGCCGTGGATGTGGAAGCGACAAGTCCCGCCTCATTTGCTGCTGCTTTAAAATACAACGGGAAGACTGCCGTTGTGATTAGAATGGAATAAGCAGAATTAGCCCAATCATAAAAAACCCAGCTTTTTTCTGGCAAAGACATCCGACTCATACATGTTCCCCCTATTAAATTGATAAAATTTCTTCTATTACTCTTCCATCGGTATTTCCTAAACTAACACCCAGAAGCCGTGCAAATGTGGGGCCTTCATCAATAAGACGGATTGACGGGATGGTGATTGACTTGATTCCTTTTCCAGCTGCCATAAAAATCGTCCCATAGTTTTCCTTTTCAGGTGAATAGCCATGACAGGCGAGTGTATACTTCTTATCTGCTTTTGCATCCTCTTTTGTGATGGTTTTGAGGTATTCTCCCTCAAAGTCTTCTAAAAAGTAATACCCTTTTTGTGCTTCAATCATAAAGGCACATGTACCATCTGCCCCTTTTGCTGCTGCCTGTTCGCCTGTTAACACCTTCTCAATACCTGATTTGGGGTCATCAAGGAGTGAGTATAACAAACTTTCAACAACACTTCTTGATGCTGAATCATTTTTGTCAAAAAGATATATATATGCAGAGCCATCACAACTCTTACAGTAGGCCTGCCAATTAAGTAACTTTCCTTTTCCATTGCTGGAAATTAGTTTTTTCTTATGAAAAAGCACATTGAGGTTCACTGCTTTATTTTCATCGAGGGCGCTATGATCACCTAAGAGCACCACGGTGGTATCTTCATAGATGCCACTTTCCTTTAATGCATCTATTATACTGCCTAGTCGTTCATTGTGACGATAAATTGCTGACATTGCTTCCTCGGAAGAAAAACCATGGTAATGACGCTGGGTATCAAGATCGGTAAAGTGGACCATCAATAAATTTGGTTTCTTTGTTTTAATGGTATCGACCGTTGATGCTAAGACAAAGTCATCCAATTCAGGCTGCTCAAGACCGCTGCGGAGATGTCCGTAACGCTTATTGAGATTCCACTGATAACGGGGAGTACCATTCATAAGAGAGACTATGATTTGATTTTGCCAAGGGCGGTTAGCGAATATTTCTGGCAAATTATAATCGATATCTGCTTTGCCGGTCACTGGCCATAGCAGGGCTGCAGTCGTCATATTTGCCTTTTTCACTTCATCATACAATGTCGTTCCACGAATACAATTGCGGTACCAATTCCAGTCTGGAGAAGGTTTGCCTGGCTGCATGAGCGTATTATTGATGACGCCATGTCGATTTGGATAATTCCCGGTCACAATTGTTGCATGACATGGATAGGTAACGGAAGGATAGATTGATTCTACATTTTCGACATAGGCGCCATTTTTTAAAATGGTTTGGAAGTGGGGCAGGTCTTTAAGAATATGAAAATCTAAAGCAGATAGACAATCAAAGGAAATAATAAGTAAGTGATCTGTGAGTCGATTCATGAGAAACCTCCAGGTAGAATACAACAGTTACTACAATTGTACTATATGAATATAGAATTGGAAGATTTCTTGACAGGAATTTGTACAATTTTCGGAATTCTTAACAAAATGGGTAATTCTGTTATCCATTAATATGAAAAATGAGTTATATCTTGTAAAATTAGGTAGAAGGAACTAAAGTGACGAGTATTCGATTGATGATTGAAAGGGAGATTATCATGGATAGTTATCGTAGTTATTTTATTAAAAGAGCACTCAAAATATCCGCAAAAAAAAGTCGACGGTAAGGAGATGGAAGAAAAGAGGCAGATGTTAGAAGAGGTTTCGATGAAATTAGCAAAGCTACCAAAAGACTGTAAGGTGGAATCGATTAAAATTGAAGGGATGTACGCAGAGTGGATTTCGAACGAGGCATCGATGAGCGACAAAGTTATCCTCTATTTGCATGGTGGAGCCTATGAATTTTGCTCAGCCAATACTCATCGGCCGTTAGCATCAGGGATTTCACAGGCTGCCGGAGTGAAGGCACTCTTAGTTAAGTACCGATTAGCTCCAAAACATCCATTTCCAGCTGCGATTGAATACACTGTAACGGCCTATCGTTAATTCCACTTAGTTCCTCCCATTTTATAGAGAGAGATTAGGACGCACCTTGCCATATTTAATTTAAGGTGCCTGACACTAGACTCATGACGTTAGGTGAAATTGTAATAATATTGCCAAAATTTATGCAAACAGGTAATAAAAATAGATTTATAATGAAGTTGACTAGCTACACAACTAAGTTTACCAAAAAGTAATCGCGGCTGGTTTTTTGTACTATTAAGGGGGAGATATGACATGAAAAGTTTAATTATTTATTGCTCATCCCATGGAACTACAGAAAAAGCAGTAAGATTATTAACAGAGAACCTTCAGGGTGAAGTTTTAGCAGTGGATTTAAAAAAAGACAAAAACGAATTTGATCTCAAAAGTTTCGATACCGTAATTATTGGCGGTTCCATTCATGCTGGCCAAATTCAAAGGAAGCTAAAACAGTTTATGAAGGACAATCATGATGTGTTAGTGGATAAAAGCCTAGGACTTTTCCTCTGTTGTATGCGTGATGGTGATGCTGCAACTGAGCAATTTAACAATGCTTTTCCACAAGAACTTAGAAAGGAAACTGCAGCAATGGGGTTGTTTGGCGGAGAATTTCTTGTTACTAAAATGAACTTTTTTGAAAGACAAATTGTCAAAAAAGTAGATGGTATCATAGAGGATCAATCAAAATTAGATAATGAATCGATCATGCTATTTGCTTCAAAATTAAATAATGTTAAAAGTCTTGTCTAGAGGGTATTTACGCAGCAATTGTAGGTGAGTGTTCGACTCAACGATTATGTAAATAAAAGGGAGTAAAGATGATAAACACGAAGATGAAAACATCCTATATTATGACAATCATTATCACAGTGTTCACCTTTGTAGCGGCAGTAGGTGGACTTTTTATTGACGGGTTGTACAAGGATACCAACAGTTTTATTATGGATGCCTGGTACGCAAATGACATTGTGGTACTCCTTGTCGGCCTACCAATGCTGATTGTTTCATTAATACTTTCCATTAACAGGTCACTTAGGGGCCAACTAATCTGGTTAGGAATGCTTAACTTTACGCTTTACAATTATTCCTATTATCTATTTGGTGCTGCTTTTAATAATTTTTTCCTCATTTATGTCGTTCTATTTACTTTGTCGATGTATTCAATTATTTTTGGATTAGTCCATTTAGATTACAATAAGCTTGCACAGTCCATTAATGCGAAAATGCCGGTCAAAGGAATCTGCATTTTCATGATCCTATTAGCGGTAACATTAGGTGGGGCGTGGCTTGCGCAGTGGTTAAATTTTGTTTTAACTGGCAATCCTCCACAAATAATGGTTAATTTAAATTCACCAACTAACTTGGTCGCTACGTTAGATTTAACTTTGGTCGTTCCGTTCTCTTTCGTTGCAGCATATTTCCTATGGAATCGCCAACCTATTGGATATGTACTAGCTGTGATGTTGAATGTTAAAGGATTCGTGTATAATTTAGTATTAATTTTAGGCTCCATCGTTCAGGAACATTCAAAGGTAAAAGGTGCGATGGATTTAGTGCCTTTATGGGTTATTCTTTGTATCGGTTGCCTCCTATCTTTTGTTTTATTGATATTGAATATGAAACCTGTCATAAATGATGGGAAAACAAAAAAATCAAGGGTTTTAAAATCACTAAAGAACTTAATGGTTAACGAAAAGAAATGGTGAATAAAAGTCTTTTCAATTTAGTTCTATTTTTGGAGTTTGTGGTACATACCCAATTCGCGGGTTTTTCATTTGTGGTCTGAACGTTTCAATTGTAGAAACGTTTTTTGTGTTGAAAAAGTCACTTGAAGGAAAAATCAGTGAAATGAATTTCCAGCTTTAAAACCATTCAAATAATCTTTTTTGGAGTATTCACTTATAAAAATGAATCAGTATGACAATAATGGATATGTCTTAAGTACAG
>JAIMAD010000309.1 GCA_023512145.1 Bacillus sp. (in: firmicutes)
CGACGCTGGCTACTATGTTTATTTTTGAAAGGGTCGCAATGACTTTTACAGGCGGAGGCTCCATTAGTGAAGGAATGCCTCGTTTAGATGGTACTCCTACTAAAGGCCAGTTGACACCGTTTTTTGAGAAAATGGGCGAGGCACCCTATATAATAATAATAATGGCTCTAGTTGTGTTAGTGGTCTATATATTTCTTAATCATACAAAGCACGGACGATATTTATATGTAGTTGGGGGAAACCTTGAAGCTGCCAGACTGTCTGGAATCCCTGTTAATCGCTATCGTGCATTAGCTTACTTTATCTCAACCTTTCTTGCTGCCTTAGGTGGAATCATTCTAGCTTCAAAAATTGGTTCGGCTCAAATTAATGCAGGTGCAGGCTTTTTAATGCCGGCGGTTGCAGCAGCTTTTATCGGACAGTCGTTTGCCGGGTTAGGGAAACCAAACGCAATAGGCACATTGGTTGGAGCCATTCTTGTGGGTTTATTAGAAAACGGACTGGTGATGATGTCGGTTCCATACTACTCGTTAAACATAATAAAAGGTGCTGTATTGGCGCTCGCTTTAGCTTCAACGTATTACAATAAACGGAACTAAACCATAGGGGGATAGAAGATGTCAAAATTTACTTGTTATTTTCTGATGGGAACAGATGATGTCATTGAATATGCTCAAGAAAAATTACCATTATTCAAAAATGCAACTAAGCTTTCTTGTAAGGAAATAGGGGATGGGAACTTAAATTATGTGTTCCGTGTCATGGATGAATTAACTAGGTCTTCGGTCATTGTCAAGCAAGCAGGTGACACAGCACGGATTTCAGATGAGTTTAAGCTCTCCACAAATCGCATTCGAATTGAATCAAACATGCTCGAGTTGGAAGGGAAATTGGCGCCAGGTCTGGTCCCTAAGGTGTTTCTATTCGATGATATTATGAATTGCTGTGTGATGGAAGATTTATCAGATCACACCATTCTTAGGACAGCATTAATGAATCATCAAATTTTTCCAAAGCTTGCAGACGATTTAACAACATTTATGGTCAATACATTACTCTTGAACTCTGATGTAGTATTAAATCATAAGGATAAAAAGGAACTTGTCAAAAACTTTATTAATCCGGATCTTTGTGAAATTACAGAGGACCTTGTTTATTCAGAGCCCTTTAATAATTATAAAAATCGGAATGAGCTATTTTCAAAAAATAAGGAATGGATTGAAGAGAATATTTATGGTGATAAAAAGCTCCGTTTAGAGGCGGCTAAATTAAAATTTGCCTTTATGTCAAATGCCCAGACACTTATACACGGAGATTTGCATACCGGTTCAGTCTTTGTTCGCGAGGATTCCACCAAAGTGATTGATCCCGAGTTCGCTTTTTATGGTCCAATGGGATATGATGTCGGCAATGTTGTTTCAAACCTTATTTTTGCCCGTATAAATACTGAATTTACTATGTCTGAAAGTACTGAAAAGGAAACGTATATAAAGTGGCTTGAGGAAACAATAGCAGAGATAATCGATTTATTTTCGGTAAAGTTCCTGAGCTCATGGGAAGTGAATGTTACCGAAATCATGGCGAAGGAAGAAGGTTTCAACCGATGGTATTTGGACTCTGTTCTGGAAGATACGGCAGCTGTTGCAGGTCTGGAACTGATTCGTCGCATTATCGGTCTGGCAAAGGTAAAGGATATTACCTCCATTTCTAATGCCGAAGACCGCGCAAAAGCAGAACTTATTTGCCTGGAAATCGGCAAAGCCTTTATTTTGCAAAGGAAAAACTATAAGACTGGGAAAGATTTTTTGGGAGCTTTAAGGAGTGTTAGTTCCTACACATAAATATAACTCAATTCGATGTTGAGAAAAAGGAGATTGGTTATGTCTGAGCAACTTATTACAATTGAGTGGAAGAACCAAGAATTAATTCTCATTGATCAAACGCTTCTGCCTACGCAGGTGGTTTATGAAGCTTTTCATACGGCTGAAGGTGTTTGGGATGCTATCCAAGTGATGAAGGTTCGAGGTGCACCGGCGATTGGTGTCACGGCTGCATATGGTCTGTATCTTGGTATTAAAGATGCGCCCGAAGAAACATTTGACTTGTTTTGGAGGGAATTAGAAAAGGTCTCTAAATATTTGGCGACTTCACGACCAACGGCTGTTAATTTGTTCTGGGCACTTGAAAGAATGGAACATACAGCAAAGGAAAATAAACATTTGCCTATTATGCAACTAAAGAAACGGCTACTTGAGGAAGCAATTCTTATTCATCGTGAGGATGAAGAAATAAACCGGAAAATCGGTGAAAACGGCCTTACTCTATTAAAAGACGGTGTGGGTTTATTAACCCATTGTAATGCCGGGGCACTTGCAACAACTAAATATGGAACAGCGACTGCACCGATGTATCTTGCAAAGGAGAAGGGCTGGAATTTCAAGGTTTATTCCGATGAAACACGCCCGCGTTTGCAAGGATCCACGCTCACCGCACTTGAGCTGCAAAGGGCTGGTATTGATGTAACAGTAATCACTGATAATATGGCGGCGGTTGTCATGTCTCAAGGAAAGATTGATGCTGTTATCGTCGGTACAGATCGTGTTGCTGCCAACGGTGATGTTGCCAATAAAATTGGCACGTTAGGTGTATCGATTCTGGCAAAATACTACAACATTCCTTTCTATGTTGCTGCTCCTACGCCAACAATTGACTTAAGGACGGAAACAGGGAATGACATACCTATAGAAGAAAGGGATCCGTCAGAAGTCATTAACCGATTCGGTCAGTTGACCGCTCCTGCTGATGTTAAAGTGTACAATCCTTCTTTTGATGTGACCCCAAATGAAAATGTTACTGCAATCATTACCGAAAAAGGGATTGTCCGAGCACCATATAAAGAGAATTTAAAAAAACTGTTTGAGGAATAGATATACGTTTTCAATCAACACCAGAAAATTTACTAACCAACTTCATCCTACGCATAGGTTACTTGTGGTTTAGATATACAATATATAAAAGTATTCATAAGATGATACAATAGTTTTAATAACCTTAAAGGTATAGTTTTCTAGTAGAAGATGTTTACATCTCTTTAGAAAGTGAGTCTTACTTTTTAAAAATTAAAGGACAGGGCGAAAATTAATATGTCTAATTCTCCACTAACCAGAAGAATGAAAATTGTAACTTTACTTGAAGAAACAGATTATGCTGACGTCTCCAATTTAAGTTCACTTTTTCAAGTATCAGAGATGACGATACGGAGAGATCTTGAAAGCCTAGAAAAGGCTGGTGATGTAATCCGGGTACACGGAGGAGTAAAGCTTAAAACAAAGAGAGTTTACGAAGCGTCAATTGAAAAAAGACTGAATACGAATAAGCCAGAAAAAATGGCAATTGCAAAAGAAGCAGCTAATCTTATCGAGGATGGGGATGTAATTGCATTTGATGCAAGCACTACCGCCTTCGAAGTGAGCAAATTAATTAAAAGTAAAAAAAAGTTGACGGTTGTAACAAATAATATCAGCATAGCGATTGAGCTATCTGATACAGAAGAAATAACAGTTATTTTGCTAGGGGGATTCCTTAGAGGGAAATCCCTGTCATTAGTAGGTTCTTCACTACATAAATACCTTCAATCGATTTATATTGATAAAGCATTCATTTCAAGTAAGGCCCTTAATTTTACAGAGGGTTTGACAGATGCCACCATTGATGAGGGTGAGGCGAAGCAAGCATTGATTGATAAATCCAATCAGGTCTTTGTACTTGTCGATCATACGAAGCTTGGTAAACTTGCGTTTTTTGAAGTCTGTGGGAAAAACAAGATTGATAAAATCTTAACCGATCAGCTTGATCCACTTCTACCGGAGCAGCAGGAGTGTATTGACAGCTATCTCGAATACGGGACGGAAGTTGTTATAGCCAGATAAATATATTTCGAGCTAGGAGAGGATACCATTATGCTGCTAAAGGAAGAAAGAGAAAAAGTTGTTGAATTCAGCAAAAGGTTGATCACGAGTGGGCTTACAAAAGGGACGGGCGGGAATATCAGTATTTTTAACCGCGAGGAGAACCTTGTTGCCATCAGTCCCAGTGGGCTTGATTATTTTGAAACCACGCCTGCAGACGTGGTCATCCTTGATTTGAACGGAAGAGTCATTGATGGAGAGCGAAAGCCTTCAAGTGAACTGGATATGCATTTAATTTTTTATCAAAACCGAGAGGATATAAGTGCGCTCGTCCATACTCATTCCCCATACGCAAAAACAATTGCTACATTAAGATGGGATATTCCTGCTGTTTCCTATTTAGTTGCCTACGCGGGTCCCAATGTAAGGTGTGCCCACTATGAAACCTTTGGTACAAAGGAATTAGCAGTTGCCGCATATAAGGGAATGGAAGATAGGCGTGCTGTTCTTCTCGCTAACCATGGATTAATTGCTGGTGCTGATACAATTGAAATGGCATTTACGGTAGCAGAGGAAATCGAATTCTGTGCAAGAATTTATTATCAAACAAAAAGTCTCGGCGAACCTGTCATTTTACCACAAGAGGAAATGATAAGACTTGCTAAGAAATTTGAGACGTATGGGCAAAGATAAGGGTTTAAAGTCCTAAAAAGATAGCGAACAGGGAAAGGTTATTAATAAATTCGAAGGGGGGGTTCCAAAAGTGGAGCTCCCCTTTTTATAAAATATGTAAATGAGGCCTTATGTACAATCAGAAATAATAAAATGTTTAAATATAAAGCCAGCTCAAATTCGAGCTGGTTTTAATTGTGGGCAAAAAAGGAATTCGTAATTTATCATTTCAATAGCTAAAACATCATTTTATCTATAGTATTCACAATTTTTCAAGATAACTTTTACAAAATTTCAGTATTTTTTCGAATATGGTGTATATTTGCAAATAGAAATGTTATTTAGGACGAAAATGGGTGAAATGGTAAAAAATAAATTAACATTCTGTTCAATTACTACTTAACGTTTGTTCATAACATATGCTATAGTTATTTTGGAAATAGTAAAGATGAAAGCGTTCACGTAGGGGAAACGACTAACACATCCTTCTGAAGTTATTGGTTAGAGGTTGAATTAAAAGAATTCAGCAAACTACCCCAAAAAGCAGGCGACTGTTTAGTTACGACAAACATAAGATGGATTGCACAGGTGGCGTAGTTTGTAACAAAGTTTAGTGATCTTAAACTTTCTTTAAAATATAAAAAGACATTAAACTAAATTTAGGGGGCAACAATATGAGAATGGTTGACATTATTGAAAAAAAACGGAATGGTCTTGAGTTAGCAAAAGAAGAAATTCAATTTTTAATAACTGGATTTACAAACGAAAGTATTCCTGACTATCAAATGTCTGCATTTTCAATGGCAGTATTTTTCCAAGGAATGACAAAAGAAGAACGCGTTTATTTGACGGAAGCGATGGTTCAATCTGGGGATAAAATCGATTTATCCGGAATTAAAGGAATTAAAGTAGATAAGCATAGTACTGGCGGTGTTGGTGACACAACGACACTTGTGTTAGCACCATTAGTCGCCTCAGTAGGGGTACCTGTTGCCAAAATGTCTGGTAG
>JAIMAD010000310.1 GCA_023512145.1 Bacillus sp. (in: firmicutes)
GTATTGTTCAAAGGGTGGCAGTGATTTTTGCATTTCTAGGTAACGATTGACATCTTCATATACTTTCATCTTTGTTTGTTCTATCGCTTGAGGGTAAATCATGGTTAGCTTGCTCAAAAAAATCCCTCCTTCTATTAGATAGGTATCCATAAATCCATTCTAGCAAAAAATAAAAGCCCGAACAAATATTCGGACTTAAATTTGATGCTGATCGCAGTAATGATCGACAAGGTCTTCTATTTGATCTAGTTCAGGAAACTTCCCAGAAAACTGAAATTGAATTTCTTCGATAAAGTTCTCTCTATTATACACATGTATGGCGCCATGTTGGTGAATCACGCTAAATTCCGGTACAAAGCGATAACCACTTCGTTCTATTGCACCCATGATTAGACCCCTTTCTTTTTTTATAGTATAAGCAGAAATTAAGAGGCTAATTCTGGATTGATTAATTGGATACGACTTTACGGAAAATAGTTGATGCTCAAGAAAATATAAAAGAGGACGGCACCATCTATGTACCGTCCCAATCACAAATTATGCAGTTGTAAAAACTTCTTTTTTGTTTGACTCAAAACGAATCGTTGCCTGTGCAGCAGCTAAACGTGCTAGTGGTACTCGGTATGGTGAGCAACTCACATAATCTAAGCCTGTTCTGTAACAGAAATCAATCGAACTCTTTTCGCCACCATGTTCGCCGCAAATACCTGTTTTTAACGAAGGTTTTGTTTGACGTCCAAGTTTCACTCCCATTTCAACCAATTTTCCGACGCCATCTTGGTCGAGGACCTCAAAAGGATTTTCTGGGAGTACTTTATTTTCGACATATGCTTGCAGGAATTTACCCTCTGCATCATCACGGCTGTATCCGAATGTTGTTTGTGTTAAGTCATTTGTTCCGAAAGAGAAGAAGTCTGCTTCCTCAGCAATTTTATCAGCAGTCAAGGCTGCACGCGGAATTTCAATCATCGTTCCGATTGTATACTCAAAATTCTTACCGGTTTCCGCTTGGACAAGTAATGCTGAGGCAATCACCAGTTTACGCATTTCCCTTAATTCGTTTACATGGCCGACCAAAGGAATCATGATTTCAGGCTGAACTTCAATGCCTTTTTCAGCCAGCGTAGCCACAGCATAGAAAATGGCCTTCGCTTGCATTTCATAGATTTCCGGATAAATCATCCCAAGGCGGCAACCACGGTGGCCGAGCATGGGGTTGAACTCATCTAATTGACGAACTTTTTTAAGCAATAGTTCCTTTTTCTTCAATTCTTCAGATTGTGGATCCAAGATTTGAAGCTTTGTTACTTCCACTAAAAGCTCCTCTTTATTTGGTAAAAACTCGTGTAGTGGTGGATCTAGTAAACGGATAGTGACAGGGAACCCTTGCATGGCTTCAAAGATTCCTTCAAAATCCCCCTGTTGCATTGGTAAAAGTTCGTTCAACGCTTCCGTTCTATCTCCAAAATTATCAGCAAGAATCATTTTTTGGACAATTGGAATCCGTTTCAGGTCCATAAACATATGTTCAGTACGGCACAATCCAATTCCACCAGCTCCAAATTCAAATGCCTTTTTGGCATCTTCAGGATTATCCGCATTGGCCCGAACACCAATTTTCCGTTCCTGATCCGCCCAAGCAAGTAACATCTGGAACTCATCCGAAAGCTCCGGGTCAATCATTGGGAGTTCTCCGAGCATAAGTTCACCAGTCGATCCATCAATTGTGATGATATCTCCATAGTTGATGACGGTATCGCCTACTTTAAATTGTTTTGCTTTCACATCGATTTTTAAGGCTTCACATCCGCAAATACAGGGTTTCCCCATACCCCTAGCTACCACAGCTGCATGGCTTGTCATTCCGCCCCGGCTTGTCAAAATTCCCTGCGAAGCAACAATACCGTGGATATCATCCGGAGTTGTTTCTGGACGTACTAGAATGACCTTTTTACCATCATTGTTTAATAATTCTGCTTCATCGGCATTAAAAACAACTTGACCTGTTGCGGCACCTGGTGAAGCTGGCAAACCCTTTGCTAAAACTATCTTTTCAAAAGAGTCATCAATGCGGCTATGCAGCAGTTGATCTAATTGTTCTGGATCTACGCGTTGCAATGCCGACTTTTTATCAAGAATTCCTTCTTTGACCATCTCAACGGCAATTCGAATTGCTGCTTGCGCTGTTCTTTTTCCATTCCGAGTTTGTAAGATGAAAAGCTTACCCCGTTCGACTGTAAATTCGATATCTTGCATTTCTTGATAATGTTGTTCAAGCTGCTTGCACGTATCAGCAAATTGCTGGTAAATCGCTGGCATTTCATCCTTTAATGTTCCGATTGGTTGCGGTGTCCGAATTCCCGCTACCACGTCTTCCCCTTGGGCATTGATTAAGTATTCCCCGTAGAGTAGATGTTCTCCTGTCGATGGATTTCTTGTGAACGCGACTCCAGTTCCTGAATCATTCCCCATATTTCCAAACACCATGCTTTGAATATTAATCGCTGTACCTAAATGATCGGCGATTTTATTAAGACGGCGGTAGACAATCGCACGCTGATTATTCCAAGAATCAAAAACGGCGTTAATCGAAAGAAACAGTTGTTCCTTTGGATCTTGTGGAAACTCTTTTCTAGTATGCTTTTTCACAATTTGTTTATAACCAGAAATAACTTCTTGCCAATCTTCTGCACTCATTTCAGGGTCCGAAGAATAGCCTTTATGCTCTCGTGTTTCCTCTAGGTATTGTTCGAAGTAAAAGGTATCGATATTTAGGACTACATTACTAAACATTTGAATGAAGCGGCGGTAGGAATCATAAGCAAATCGAGAATTAGCCGTTAATTTTGCCACCCCAACAACTGTTTCATCATTCATACCAAGGTTCAAAACCGTATCCATCATACCAGGCATAGAAAAGACAGATCCTGATCGAACAGAAACGAGCAATGGATTTTGCGGATCTCCAAGTTTTTTGCCCATTCGTTCTTCCAAAGCGATAAGTGCTTCTAATGTCTGTTTTTCGACGATAGTTGGAATACTTTTGCTTGCTTCATAATAAGCATTACAAGCCTGTGTCGTAATTGTAAACCCATAGGGGACTGGCAAGCCAATTTTCGTCATTTCTGCTAGATTTGCGCCCTTCCCCCCCAGTAGTCCTTTCATATCGCCATTTCCTTCATGAAACAAGTAAACAAATTTTTCCATTTTTTAAAAACTCCTCTCTTTTTTTAACACTTCTAAAATTAATCCTGCTGTTTCTTCTACTGCCTTATTTGATACATCAATAATAGGACATCCTACACGCTTCATTACTTTTTCAGCATGATCAAGTTCCTCTAGGATTCGTTCAAAGCTTGCATAATTCGCTTGTGGTGCTAACCCTAATGCCTTAAGTCGTTCCTTGCGTATTTCGTTTAATTTATTTGGCGAAATAATCAACCCAATACAATTTTTTCGAGGAATTTCGTATATTTCATCTGGTGGTGGCACCTCAGGGACCAGTGGGACATTAGCGACTTTAAAGCGTTGATGCGCTAAGTACATCGACAGCGGGGTTTTTGAAGTCCTAGATACACCTATTAAAACAATATCCGCCATGATGATTCCCCTAGGGTCACGACCATCATCATATTTAACCGCAAATTCGATTGCTTCGATTTTCCGGAAGTAGTCTTCATCAAGTTTTCTCATTAATCCAGGACGATGGTTGGGCTCCTTATTAAATCTTGTTTCAAATGCATTCATCAATGGACTAAGCAAATCCACTGCTAAAATGCCCTCTTCAGTTGCACGTCGATCTAAATAGTCTTTTAATGATAGTACGACAATCGTATAGGCGATAATTGAACGACCCTTTTTTGCTAGCATAATCACATCTTCAATGTCTTCAAAGTCATCCACATATGAATTTCGGCGAATTTCAACATTGCCTCCGTTGAACTGTGTGGCTACTGCTTTTACAACAAACTCAGCCGTTTCCCCTACTGAGTCAGATACAACATAAACTACTTCTTTCTGAACCAAAATTATAGCCACTTCCTTTAGTTTGACTTTTCTTCCATAATTTCTAAGTATGCACGCGTAATCGTTGTTTTTGTGATTCGACCCACAAGTAAATATGTATTTTTCTGTTGGTTGACTTCTTTAACAACAGGTAAGGAGTCAATGTGATTATTAATCATCTTTTTCGCTGCATCGAACAAGGTTTCTTCTGGATTGATCGTGACGATATTTGGCATTCGCGTCATGATGACACTAACAGGCAACTCATTTAGATTTCTGTTCCCAATTGCAGCCCTTAGTAAATCCTTCCTTGATATTACCCCTGCTAAATGACCGAATGTATCTACCGCATAAAGCGTACCTACATCCTCCAAAAATAACTGAACAATCGCATCATAAACCGATGCTGATTTTTCAACAACAATTGGGTGGGCTTTATAATCCGTCACTTTCTGTTGGATAACCCTTTTAGCCTGCTGCTTTACTTCATAACCTTCATTAAAAAAATATCCCACTCGAGGTCTTGCATCCAGGTTACCTGACATCGTTAAGATAGCAAGGTCCGGTCTTAATGCAGCCCTAGTTAAGGAAAGTTTCGCTGCGATGTCTTTCCCAGTTATCGTTCCATTTTGTTTAACAATTTGCAGGATTTCATCTTGGCGTTTTGTTAGTTTGATTATTACCACCTCCATACATAAAAAAGATGCTATATTCTTTGTATAACTTTTAAATGTGCTATACTCATTAGTATATAGTATATAACATCTAATTGCATTCGGAAACAATAACTTCAAGATAATTTTTACAAACTAACAAACTAAATATTTAAAAAACGACAAAACGACAAAACGACAAAAAGGCAAGACAATCCCATCATTATTGACAGAATCGCTTGCCGTAGTAATAACCAAGACAAAAAATCGAACATGTTTAGAACTGGTTTACTTGGTAGGTACTGGAATAACACTGATTAATTCATAAGTCTTTCACCGATGAATTCAAAGAAAAATAAGACATTATAATTTTTGTCGGTTTTTGTTTTTATCTCATATTCATTAATGGTAAGACTAACCGGGCAAGACCCATTGACCACACACTCATAAAACGTATATATTTACACATTCTTTTACATTGGAAAATTAAATACAAAAAAATCCCAAAGCATATGCTAGGAATTAACATTAAACTCTTATGGCAGGGGCAGTAGGAATTGAACCCACACTGAAGGTTTTGGAGACCTTAGTTCTACCTTTAAACTATGCCCCTAAATTGGTAGCGGCGAAGGGAGTCGAACCCCCGACCTTTCGGGTATGAACCGAACGCTCTAGCCAGCTGAGCTACACCGCCAAATATATTAATGGGCAGGAAGACAGGTATCGAACCCGCAATCGCTTGGTCCCAAACCAAGTGATCAACAAGCACCGCTACTTCCCAAGAGACAATTACCCAGCTTGTGGGGCATGTAACTGCTTTCCAAGCTGGGTGAATTCTCTATATTAAACTGCCTGGCAACGTCCTACTCTCACAGGGACTCGCGTCCCAACTACCATCGGCGCAAAGAAGCTTAACTTCCGTGTTC
>JAIMAD010000311.1 GCA_023512145.1 Bacillus sp. (in: firmicutes)
TCGTAGGCCTTTCTTTCAATTTGAAGCCCTGTACTAAAATCGGTATTCATACCATTCTTTATTGCAAACTTCGCTTGCTGCAATGCGACAGGTCCATTTGCAAGTAATTGTACGCAGAATTCAAGACTTTCAGTCAATAAATTCTTTCGAGGAACAACTTTCGTTAGCAGTCCGTAAGTATAAGCCTCCTCTGCAGACAAGCGTCGTGCCGTCAAAATGAGTTCTAACGCTTTTGCCACACCAATGAGTCTTGGAAGTCGTTGTGTCCCACCTGCGCCCGGAATGATGGCTAGACTTGTCTCCGTAAGCCCCATCACTGCTTCACTTGCTGCAAAACGGAAATCACATGCTAAGGCAAGCTCCATTCCACCACCAAAGGCAAAGCCGTTAATGGATGCAATTGTCGGTTGTGGCATTTGATCAATCGCCGTAAAAACCTCATTAATTTTATATAAGTTTCGCTTTATTTGATTATCGTTTAGGTTCTTTCTTTCTTTTAAATCGGCACCAACACTAAAGGCTTTCTCACCCGCACCGATAAATATAACAGACCGAACCTCTGGATTGATCCGAATTTCTTCCACTTTGTTCTGTAATTCAAGCAATGTCTGATAATTAAAAGCATTGAGAGAATCGGCTCGATTAATGGTAACAATCGCGACATGATTGGTTACCTCCAGTAAAATTTTCTCCACAATAATCCCCCTCTAAATCCTGTTTCAAAAGGCAGACCTTTATGAAGGTCTGCCTTAATCATACCTGAACTACTTACCGATTGCTTGAATTACTTGAGACCTTAGTGCCCTTCTTAATATTTTTCCCGTTGTATTCTTTGGAAGCTCTTCTATAAATTCAATTGAGGATGGAATTTTATATTTAGCCAAGTGCTCTTTACAAAAAGTTAGCAGTTGCTCCGCTGAAAGCTCCGGGTTCTTACTGACAACATAAGCTTTCACAGCCTCACCTTGATTTAAATCTGGAACGCCAAGTACAGCCACTTCAATAACATCTGTATGACTATAAATAACCTCCTCTACCTCGCGTGGATAGACGTTAAATCCGCCAACTATGATTAAGTCCTTTTTTCGATCGACTATATAAAAGTAACCATCTTCATCCATTCTAGCTAGGTCACCCGTATAAAGCCAACCATTACGAAGAGTTGCCGCCGTTTCTTCAGGCATTTTATAATAACCCTTCATCACATTAGGACCTCGAACGATAAGTTCACCAACCATGCCAACAGGTACTTCTTCACCAAGCTCATCCATAATTTTATTTTCAACTCGCAGGATTGATGTCCCAATTGAACCAGGCTTACGCGGGCGGTCAAGCGGATTAAAGCAGGTAACAGGAGATGCCTCTGATAATCCATATCCTTCCGAAATCAACACATTAAACTTCTGTTCGAAATTCATTAAGATGGCAACAGGCATTGATGCTCCACCCGAGATACATAAACGTAAGGATTTTAGGTCATCTGGATTTCCTTCTGGGTATTGCAGGAGAAAATTATACATGGTCGGAACACCGGCAAAAACAGTTGCTTGCTGAAGTTTAACAAGCTCGAAAATTTCCTTTGGACTAAACCTTGGTGCAATTAACAATGTTGCTCCACATAATAATGGTGCATTTAAAGCAACCGTCAAGCAGAAAACATGGAACATCGGTAACGCCGTAACAACCCTATCATCGTGACTCATTTTTAAATATTCACCAACATCTTCGGCATTACTGTATAAATTCTTATGGGTTAGCATCGCACCCTTTGGCTTTCCAGTTGTCCCAGATGTATACAGGATGATGGCTACATCATCGTCTTGAAGCTCGGGTCCTTGGAAAGTTACATCCCCAACAGCAACTATATCTGTAAACGTTTTCATTTTTGGAAAAGCAGTAAGGCTTTCCATATCAGCTTGTACTAGTCCATTTGGCTTCGTTTCACAAAAAACAAACTGCTCTATTTTAGGAAGAACGGAATGCATTTTTTCCACTAATGGGATTGCCAAGTCAAGCGCTACTACTACTTTAACGTCACCATTATTTAATATGTAGCCAATTTCATCTGCCGTGTAAATGGGATTAATAGGAATAACGGTTACCCCTAGCCGTAATGCCCCATACAAGCTGACCACAAAGTGTGGCGTGTTCCCCAACAATAACGCAATATGATCCCCTTGTTTGACCCCTAATTTTTCAAGACCTGATGCAAATTTAGTAATCGCACCATCCAGTTCAGCATAACTACACTCTTGACCCAAAAAATAATATGCTGGTTTACTGGCAAAGCGCTTAGCTGTTTCATGAAGCCGTGATGAAAGATTCATATTTTTCCCCCTTTGATGAATGAATATTCATTCATAAAATTATGAAAATATTCTAAATATATTATATTAAAAGAAAGTTATCAATTCAAGGGTAATACTCAAAATAGCGAAAATAAAAACACAGCGTTATAAAACGCCGTGTTTTTCCTTAATAGATTAGATTTAAAAACTCTTCCTTCGATACATTTCCAAAGTAATGGGTGGTATCGATATTGGCAAGTGCTTCTTCCAATTCCTTCTTTTCATAGCGGACGCCCATTAACTTCTCCTCGATTACACCTACATCGCCAACACCAAAAAAGTCACCGAATATTTTACAGTTTTCGACGATTCCTTTGTTTACTTCGAGCCGAACATCGATGGAGCCAACAGGGAAGCGGTGCGAATGCTGCAAATTGAACTTAGGTGACTTCCCGTAGTTCCAGTCCCAATTTTGGTAACGCTCCTTTGAAAGTTCATGAATCTTTTCCCAGTCATCTTCAGTTAGTATATATTCAGAGATTTCTTCTTTTCCATCAAAAATATATTTTAAGATTAATCCACGGAATTCCTCAATGCTTATTTTTTCTGTTAGAAACTCAGATATATTGGCAACGCGGCTACGAATGGATTTAATACCCTTTGATTCGATTTTGTCCTTTTTCACCTTTAATGCTGAGACGATATGGTCCATTTCTGAATCAAATAAAAGTGTCCCATGGCTAAACATCCTACCTCTGGTTGAAAATTGAGCATTCCCGGAAATCTTCCTACCTTCGGCCAATAAATCATTTCTGCCACTTAGCTCCGCGTTGACTCCCAATTTTTGCAATGCAATTACCACAGGTTCGGTGAATTTACGGAAGTTATGGAAGCTATCGCCATCATCTTTTGTAATAAAACTAAAGTTCAAATTGCCAAGATCATGGTAAACGGCACCTCCGCCAGATAATCTGCGGACAATATGTAAACTATTGCTCTCAACATACTCCGTATTAATTTCTTCTATCGTATTTTGATTTTTCCCTATAATAATTGATGGTTCATTTATGTAAAACAATAAATACGTTTCATCTATATCAAGATTTTTCAACGCATATTCCTCAATTGCTAGGTTAATACGTGGATCAGTGATTCCTTTATTATCGATAAATAACATAGTATCTACCCCTTCTTAAAGTAAAATTGATTGAAATTCGTCTGCAAGCATAATTATACCAGTAAATTCGCTTGATGCCTCTGTAATTAGCTCCGCCAATATTCCGTAGTGTGGAAGGTGGGTAAGAATTAATTGCTTTACTGCTGCTTTTTGCGCAAATTGCCCTACCTCAATACTGTTCATATGTCCAGCTGCCTTTCCAAATTGATGTCCATAAAAGTTACATTCGCATAACAGGACATCGGCATTTCGACTGAACTCGATAAACGCCTCTTTAAAGGAACTATCAGCACTGTACACAATAACTTTTCCACCTGCTTCGATTCTCATCGCAAAGCATGGGACAGGGTGATCCGTTTTGAGAAAGGTTACTTGAAATGGCCCGACTGTTAGAACCTCATTTGGATTATAAGCAATTCCTTTTGTTACCTTTTTGTAAGTCAATTTCGTAAATTCATTTTGATCAAAAGAATGACCATAGATGGACAGAGTCGGGAATTCTTTCCCTAAAAATCCTTGGATTAAGCGAGCATGCTGCAACACACCGATATCTGCGATGTGATCTGGATGATAGTGCGAGATTAAAACCGCATCCAACTCTTCTGGTTGTAGGATATTTTGTAGCTTCGAAAGAACCCCGCTCCCACAATCGATTAACAATTGAAATCCCTCATGCTCGAGCAAATATCCAGAGCTTGCTGCATTCTGTTTCGGATAACCACCCCAAAAACCAATAACCGTAAGTTTCATACTAAACTCCTTTCAAATCACTTAATTGGTACCTTTATTATACTCAGATGAAATAATTTCTTATAGTCGAGTATACAAAAAAAGGCCGCATAATTTAAACATAATTTTCTGTTGATTTGAATAAATTATAGTGGTTTTTATGTCTTATTGGATTAATTAGGCAAAAAAAGAAGCTGTTAGTATTTAACAGCTTCTTTGGCATAATCTAATACGGCATTGACCGCTTCCACACCTTGGTCAATGCAGTCTGGAATTCCAACACCACGAAAAGAAGAACCTGCTATAAATACGCCAGGTAACTCCAATTTCATCTGTTCTAAAATGGTAGCTAGACGCTGCATATGTCCGACTGTGTATTGCGGCATGGAGTCTTTCCAGCGCGAAACAATGGCGAACTCTGGGTTCATAGTAATATCCATGGTCTTCTTCAAATCATCCAGTACAATCTTAATGATGCGGTCATCTGATAGGTCGACGATTGTTTCATCGCCAGATCTTCCTACATAACAGCGGAGCAACACTTTTCCCTTCGGAGTAGAATGAGACCATTTTTTATGTGTCCAAGTACAGGCTGTAATGGAATAATCACTTTTCCTAGAAACAACAAACCCTGTTCCGTCAATATCCTTGTTAATTGCTTCCTCCGGAAATGCTAAAGAAACCGTCGCCACAGATGTGGACGGAACTGACTTAAATGGATCAAAAAGGCTGTATTCCGAGAACATAGCTTGCGTTACTTTATGAGGCGTTGCTGCAATAATGCTATCAGCCACCATCGATTCCCCATTATTAAGATATACTTCGTATTTATTACCAGCTTTTAAGATTTTCTCGACCCGATGCCCTTTTAAAATAGACTTAGGATCTAATTTAGCTTCAATTGCTTCTGCAAATGATTGAAGTCCCGTGCTGAATGTTAAGAAAGCACCTTTAGCCTTATCATTACTATCAGGCTTTTTTTGCTGTGTTGGGGTGGATTTTTTCATGCCAATGATCAGGCTTCGGTATTTTTGTTCTACCTCATAAAATTGCGGGAAAGTCGCCATTAGGCTTAATTGGTCAATATCTCCGGCATAGATTCCCGATAATAATGGCTCAATTAAATTTTCAACCACTTCATCGCCTAATCTTCTCCGAAAGAACTCTCCTAATGATTGATCTTTTCCGCTTTCTGACTTAGGTAAAAGAAAATCTGCCGCAGCTCTTAGTTTACCGGGAATTGAAAAAAGACCTGTTGTAATAAATGGTCCTATTTCCGTTGGGATTCCCATGATCGATCCACCGGGCATTGAGTGAAGTTTCTCATTCGCTAGAATGTATGATTTACCCGTGGAATTATGGACTAATTTGTTACCC
>JAIMAD010000312.1 GCA_023512145.1 Bacillus sp. (in: firmicutes)
CTATTCGGGAGGATTCGCTTTTAAAGCGAGCTTTGAGGAGGTGAAGACCTGATGCCGGTATTTTCTAAGTTCGAAAAAGGCGATAGACCGAAAGCTGCGGCTGAGAGGCCGGTGAAGCGTGACCCGTATCAAGAACTGAAGGTTAACCTCCACAAGCTTTTAGTTGCCGAACTTGGCGATATCCTGAGAGCCGGGGGCACTACCGAGATTGATGCTCAAAAAGTAGAGAGCGTAGCATGGGAGCTGATAGAGAAGCAGGGCATTTCAATTCCTCGCATTGAACGGCAAAGAATCGTCGCGGAATTAGTCCAAGAGGCACTTGGATTCGGTCCGATTACTCCTTTGCTGGAGGACCAGGAGATTACCGAGGTCATGGTTAACGGTCCGAGGCAGGTTTACATAGAACGGCACGGTAAGCTTGAGTTAACAGGAGTAACTTTCCGGGACAACGACCATGTTATGCATGTAATCGAGAAAATAGTCGCACCGCTCGGCCGGCGCCTCGACGAAAGCATGCCGATGGTGGACGCGCGGTTGCCGGATGGTTCGCGTGTTAATGCGATTATTCCTCCATTATCATTAAATGGTCCGACGATTACGATTAGAAAATTCTCAAAGGATCCACTACAAATCAAAGATTTAATTAATTTTGGCACCATCACAGAGGAAATGGCTACTTTTCTAGATGCTTGTGTAAAGGCTCGCTTAAATATATTTATCTCGGGTGGAACAGGATCTGGAAAAACAACCACCCTCAATGTCCTATCAAATTTTATCCCCGATGATGAAAGGATAGTGACGATAGAGGATGCTGCTGAGATTCAGTTGGGGCAGGAACACGTTGTTTCTTTAGAGTCCCGCCCAGCCAATATTGAAGGAAAGGGAGCCATTTCTATTCGAGATCTTGTCAGAAACTCCTTACGGATGAGACCTGATCGGATTATTATTGGTGAGGTCCGTGGCGGAGAAGCCCTCGATATGTTGCAAGCAATGAATACCGGGCATGATGGTTCACTTGCTACCGGTCACTCGAACAGTCCAAGGGATATGATTTCACGTCTGGAAACAATGGTTCTCTTAGCAGGGATTGATTTGCCTGTAAGAGCAATCCGTGAGCAAATTGCTAGTGCAATTGACGTAATTATTCAGCAGTCGCGTTTAAAAGATGGGACAAGAAAAATTACCAACATTACCGAAGTGCAAGGAATGGAAGGTGACATCATCGTCCTTCAAGACATCTTTGCCTTTAAACAAGTGGGTCTCAATTCGGAGGGGAAAATTATCGGCCGTCTTGTACCAACGGGTGTTAGGCCAAAATTTTATGAACAGCTTGTGGCTGCAGATATACATATTCCAGCATCGGTGTTTATTGAAAAACAGGAGCAAGTACAATGATTTCAATTCTTCTACTTTTCTTTTTAATTACGGTGATTTTGCTCTTTTGGTCTTTGTTTAAATTAATCTTTCGTACGGAAAATAACTTACAAAATCGTTTGGAGCACTACATATCAATTAATGAAAAGAAGGTAAGTCTGAGCAAAGTGGAAGTAAAGCCCTTTTCATTTATCCAATCAATGAAACAGAGAATCCAGAAAAAAGTTTTAACAAGGGAAAAAAATACGAGGCTCGAGACAAAACTAGCCCAAGCGGGATTGCCATTAAAGCCAGAAGAATATATCCTCTTTCAATGGATTATAACAGCCTTGCTCGGTGGCCTTTTCTTTTTATTATCAGGAAATTGGTTTCTCTTTCCTGTTGGTGGAATTCTCGGCTATATCTTACCAAAATGGTATTTAGGTAAGAAACAACGGGGTCGAGTAACGAAGTTTAATGAAGGTCTTGCCGATATGATTACCACGATAGTCGGGAGTTTACGTGCAGGTTTTAGCTTTCAACAAGCGTTAAAATCGGTTGCAGATGAAGCAGCCTCACCAATAAAGGAAGAAATGGATGCTTTATTAAAGGAAATGCAATATGGGAAAAGTATGGAAGATGCTTTGAACGATCTTAAGGAACGGATGCCCAGTGAAGATCTAGATTTAATGATCCAAGCAATATTGATTCAACGGCAAGTCGGTGGAAATCTGGCAACTGTTCTTGATAAGATTGTCGAAACCATCCGTGATCGCACAAAAATCCAACGGCAAATCACCACACTTACTGCACAAGGGCGTTTATCTGGATATGTTATCGCACTGTTACCCGTCATTCTTGGATTTGCCCTTTACTTGATCCAACCAGATTATATTGGGACGCTTTTTCATCATCCAATTGGCATAGCCATGCTTGTAGTAGGGCTTATTTCCGGAATCATTGGGTTTATTTTGATTAAAAAAATTACTACCATCGAGGTGTAGAAATTTGATATACCTATCATTATTTTTAACTGTTGCCTTGGGTAGCTACGGTTTCTTATCATTAAAGTCTGAAAAAAAACATCGGGTCCAAGACCGCTTAGATTTTTTCTTATTAAATGAACAAGTAACGAAAGAAGAAAAAGTTGTGGAAAAGCAGCTATCCTTCTTTAAAAGATTTATTAAGCCATTGTTTGTTGATTATAAAAAGAGCTTTAAAAAGAAAATGCCGGGGGAGAAGGAAGCTAAAATTGATAGGAATCTTCAAATGGCCGGAAACCCATTTAACATGATTGCTGTTGATTTTCGATTAGTTCAAACTGTATCGATTTTTATCCTTCCATTCATTTTTTTGGGTTATGGCATCCTTTTAAATGCGGGGACTGGAATAGTTGTGGTCTTTGTTTTATTGGGATTACTGCTTGGTTTTTTTTGCCCACACCTATACTTGAAGCAGAAAACGAAGGGAAGGAGCCGTTTAGCATTAAGGGAGTTTCCCGATATATTAGACCTATTAACCGTTAGTCTTGAAGCAGGGTTAGGATTTGATGCAGCCGTAACGAAAGTTGTCGCAAAAAAAGAGGGGGTTCTCTCGAAGGAATTTCACCGCTGCCTTGAGGAAATTCGCCTCGGAAAAACAAGGAGAGAGGGATTGTCAGGGATCAGGGAAAGACTTGATGTGGATGAAATAAAGGCATTTATTAGTAGTGTGTTGCAAGCTGAAAAACTTGGGATTGGGATGGTTCAAGTATTGAGGGTCCAATCTAATGAAGTAAGAGATCAAAGAAAGCAGCGGGCAGAAGAGATCGCCATGAAGGCACCGATCAAAATGCTCTTTCCTTTAGTGCTGTTCATCTTTCCAAGTTTATTCATTGTCTTACTCGGGCCTGCAGTCATTCAATTTCTTGAAACCTTCAAGAATAGTTAAAAATAAATTCCTTTGCGTATACTAGCAAAGGGATTTTCTGAGTTAATATATTTGTGGGATTGTTCTGTTTATTCTATTATAGGATTAATGATAAATAAAATGGAGTTGAGTATGAATGAGATTTGTAACAGTCCAATATCATTATGAATCGTTTGTCGGCTTAGTAGATACAGCAGAAACAAAAGTACTTTTATTAAATGAGGCTGATAAAGCAAGAACAGGTCAACAGAGTTTTCCATCCTCAATGCTGGCCAGTATTGCTGCTGGCGATAGCTTTATCCAACAAGTAACTGGTTTGCTTGATTGGGTGGAGAGTCATGAAAACGCTGATACTTTTTACATCCCGATTGAAGAGGTAACATTACTTGCTCCGATTCCAAGACCTGGAAAAAATATCTTTTGTGTGGGGAAAAATTATGCGGACCATGTGATAGAAATGGGAAGTGCCGAAGATATTCCTAAACATATTATGGTCTTTACAAAAGCTCCAACTACAGTTATTGGTCCAAATGAAACCATTTTAAACCATCAGACTGTGACGGATACTCTTGATTATGAAGGGGAACTAGCAGTTATCATCGGGAAGAAGGGACGGGCGATTAAAAAAGAAGAGGCACTCGATTACGTTTTTGGGTACACCATTATTAATGATGTGACTGCACGGGATTTGCAATCAAGACATAATCAATTCTTTATCGGAAAAAGCTTGGATGCCTCCTGTCCAATGGGTCCGTGGATTGTCCATAAAAGCATGATTGATAATCCGAATCATTTAAATATCGAAACAAAGGTGAATGGGGAAGTAAGGCAAAGTTCAAATACGATGAATTTTATTTTTCCAATTGATGAAATTATCTCTGTTTTATCAGCTGGAATGACACTGGAACCAGGTGATATTATTGCAACAGGCACTCCAGCAGGTGTTGGAAAAGGATTTAAGCCACCCAAATTTTTAAAACCTGGTGATCAAATCGAAATCAAGATAGAAAAAATAGGAACACTTAAGAATACGATTGAGGAGTAAAAATCCTACACACTTTTTCAGAAATGGAAAATGGTATTTACTCGTTGATTCCAACCATTGATTTTTTTCGTATTTTTTAATAACGTATGGTATGATAGGTTCGAAATGAATGAAATTACATACAAAAGGAGACTTAAAAAATGATTCATGCTCATATTACTGGATGGGTTTTAGCACTAATATTATTTGTCGTAGCACTACTCTTACATAAAAGTGGGAAGGCAAAAGGATTAAAAATTGTTCAAATGATTTTACGAGTACTATATTTGATTATTATTGCGACGGGTGTAGGACTTTTATTTACGCTATTCAAGATTGATGTTTGGTATATTTTAAAAGCGGTTATCGGACTTTGGATAATTGTATTATTTGAAATGATTCTTGGCCGTGTTGTTGAAAATAGGAGAACTTCTACATTATGGATCCAGTTTGCAATTGCCTGGATACTTGTTTTATATTTAGGTTTTGATAAATTGCCTATGTCATTTTTAAATCCGTAATAGCTAAATTTACAAACAAAGGCTGCCCGAGAATCATCGGCAGTCTTCTTTTTTTTGCAAGAGAGATAAACTACGTGACAACAGGGGCTTTTGGTTTTAAGATTGAAATAAGTAGAGAGGAGAGGATACATATGCTCGTAAAGGTATTTGCTAATCTCCGGCAAATATGCGGTGGGGTAACGGTAGATGTCGATCCTGTGGGTGATCGGGTCATGGATGTACTTGATAAAATGGTTGAAATGTTTCCTGATTTACGTGATGAGCTATTTACAGCTGAAAAAGAGTTGTTGCCCTTTGTTCATGTGTATGTGAATGGAAGGAATATTATCCATCTTGATAATTTTCAGACGATTGTCATGCCGACGGATCAATTTGCGCTTTTTCCACCTGTTGCAGGTGGCTGATATGAAAAGTAGAGATTTAGAGTTTCGTGGAATTAATAGGGAACATCTGGGGATGTATTTTGAAGAGCTCGGAGCGAAACAACTGACGAACACATTTCCTTACCTGTACGAGGCAGAGGGGTGGAGTGGACAAATACTATCTGAAGAGAAAATAGCCTTTACCGCTGTGTTTATAGTAAATGCTGTTCATGTTCGTTTTAGTGCAGAGAATGATAATTTACTTAAAGAGTTACTAAAAAATTATCGTTATAAAACAACGAGGATTGGTGGCTAAAAAAGGCTTCTGCAAATGTATGCAGAAGCCTTTTTCATTGTTTAGGAAATAATAAATTAGTGTAGAT
>JAIMAD010000313.1 GCA_023512145.1 Bacillus sp. (in: firmicutes)
ACTTATATATGGCAAGGGCACACCAGTTAGTGGTATGACTCCAGACACACCTGCTAAATTAATAAAGGATTGGATACCTATCATACTTGAAATACCAATCGCAAGTAAACTACCAAAAGGATCCTTACATTGCAGACCAATATAAATCCCCCGTAAAACAACATATGCGAGCAACATAATTACAAAACCTACGCCCCAAATTCCTAACTCTTCGGCAATTACCGCCATAATGAAATCGGTATGTGATTCTGGTAAATAACCAAGCTTTTGAATACTTTTTCCTAATCCCAATCCATTGATGCCACCTGAACCGATTGCAATGTATGAGTTGGTTAGGTGGAATCCTGCATCCTGTTCGTCAGCAAATGGGTTTTCTAAAACGGTAAAACGGCTAATTTGTTCTTCTGAAAAAAATTGCCCCCAAGAGACTATTACAACAGGCAGGAGAACAACGAGAGCCATGATACCTAATTTCGAGATACTTTTGAAATTCATCCCTGATGACAAAATAATTGTCCCTGCTATTGCAGCAATAATAATAGCGGTACCGGCATCTGGTTGTAAAATAATTAACCCACATACAATTAAAAGAAACACTAATGGTGGGAGAACACCTTTATTAAATTGATTGATATAGGCCTGTTTTTTTGCGTAAACAGCAGCCAAATAGATAATAACGGTAAGTTTTACAAACTCTGAGGGCTGAAGTCGAAATGATCCAAATTGGTACCAGCTTTGCGCATTTCCAGCAGTATATCCAAAAACAAAAAGCCCTAGTAGTGCTAAAATTGATCCTAGAACGATAACCATAAGAACACTTGTATATTTCATAATTTTATAGGGAACAAGAGCGGTTAAAAAAAATATGATCGTAAAATACAGCAGCCACTCCTTTTGCTTTTCGTAAAAATAATTACTTGGTACTTCATACCTTTGGACTGCAGAAGCCATACTTGAGCTATAGATCATCACCAGACCAAATGTACACAAAAGGACGATCACGATAATTAGAGCATAATCATATGATTTCAAAACTTTTTTTAGCATTTATGCCTTCCTCATTTTCAAAATTGATTTATATTCCCTCTATTATAATAGAAAATGCATGGTATTACTTTAGGAAAAGTAAATTTGTTACACTTTTTTAATAAGGAATGTTCTGAAATTCAAGGATGTACAAGGGCTCGTTTAGCAATTTTAGTGAAATAAAAAACCCAAACAATTCATATTTATTGTTTGAGTTCTTTCACGACTATTTTCTTAAGGATGCTTCATGGAGTGACGACAATTCTCTCTCTAATTGCCCGATAATCATTTTTCCATCCTTACCATCTATTAAGCCTAGTCGAACAGCAAAATCTATTTCTCTTGACAGTCCAAACATTT
This sequence comes from Bacillus sp. (in: firmicutes), assembly GCA_023512145.1. Lineage (GTDB taxonomy): Bacteria > Bacillota > Bacilli > Bacillales > Cytobacillaceae > Neobacillus. The sequence continues at coordinate 1,387 of JAIMAD010000313.1, forward strand.
GCGTATCTAACACCTCTTCATAAAGAGGGCATTGAGGCATCGTGAGATTGTCCATTTGCACTTTGATTAGCCTTAATATTTTTTCAGCGTCAGCCTGTAATAAGGCATATGCTTTTTCCTGGTGATTCACGATCATTTCAGACGCCAACATTGATCCCCCCATTTCAGAGCGATAATTCAACTTATCTATAAATTTTACCGTTTACCATGGGAAATTGCAAGAATAATGAGGAGAATACATCAGAGAGTACCTTTTATGACATTCACAGCAAAAAAAGCTATAATTAATTAGGTAGACTATTGGAGGTACTAACGATGGAAAATATCATAATCATTTCAGGAAAAGTTAACTATACAATTACACTCGATCCAGGTGTTTGGATTTTTGATGACCGACGAGTTGATTTAACCACTCACTTTTCCACAAAAGAGAAAAAATTGGATTCAGTCGAGGAATATACAAAAGCAGTATCAAAACATTGGGACCGAGAAATTACAGAAGGTTCCATTTCTCCACCTACATTAAAAGCAGAGAAGAAATTTGAAAAAGAAAAAGTCCTGACTGGGACCTTCGGTATTCCTTTAAAGCCCTTTTTATTAAATTCCGAACCAACTAGTGATGCGCAATCCTTGGTCATTCATAGTACTGTTGGTGATTATGTGATTCCTTTAGAAAGGGCGTTTGATTTGATTCTAGGTTTCTCCAACAAAGGTAAACCATTATCAACAGACGGACCAATTCATGTCTATTTTGGCGATGGCTCAAACCAAGAAAATCCTCTTAAAAATGTGAAAGGCTTTAGTGCAAAGTAAAAAGGGTGCCTTTTTGGCGCCCGTTTTTTATTTTATAACAAATCCGCTGCTAACAGTGCTAATCCTGACCGCTCGCCCTTTAATAGTTTAACATGACCGGAAATAATCTGGTCCTTAAACCTTTCAACAACATAGGTTAAACCATTATTATATGCATCTAGATATGGATGGTCAATCTGTTCCGGGTCGCCCATGATAACTATCTTACTTCCCTCTCCCACGCGGGTTAAAATAGTTTTAACTTCATGCTTCGTTAAGTTTTGCGCTTCGTCAATGATAATAAACTGTTTCGGTAAACTTCTACCACGTATATATGTTAATGCCTCAACCTCGATTGAACCCATACCCGCTAAGATGGCATCAAGTTCTCCCGGCTTTTTTGTATTAAAGAGATACTCTAGGTTATCAAAAATTGGTTGCATCCATGGTCTGAGTTTCTCTTGCTTTTCCCCAGGTAGAAAACCTAAATCTTTACCTACGGGTACAATTGGTCTAGCCACTAACAGCTTTTTATATTCTTTATAATCCTCTGTTTGTAATAATCCGGTTGCAAGCGCAAGCAGCGTTTTACCAGTGCCTGCTTTTCCAGTTAATGTAACCAGGGGGATATCCTTACGTAACAATAATTCAATGGCCATTGTTTGTTGCACATTCCTAGAATGAATCCCCCAAACATGCTCTTGATTAAGGGCTAATTTTTTTACCTTCTTACTCGTTTTGTCGACCATCCCAATTGCTGAAGCAGAGCTGCCAAGGACGTCTTTCATAATAAGGAATTGATTTGGATAAAAAGGGTGGTTGGCAAACTCAGAAAGAAATAACTCCCCTTTTTCATAAAAACGACCTAATAATTCAATTGGTAGAAATACTTCAAAAAAGCCAGTGTATATTTGATCAATTTCTACAACACGGTCATGTAAAAAATCCTCCGCAGTTAAACCAATTGCATCCGCTTTTACCCTAACGAGAGCGTCCTTGCTAACCAGAATAACTGGCTTACCATTTTCCTTCGTTTGTTCCTCTAAGTATAAGTTCTTTGCTACAGCAAGAATACGATTATCATTAGTCTTTTCAATAAAAATATCTTGCAGTTCATGGAATGTACGATGGTTTAATTCAATTCTGATTGTCCCCCCGTTCTCTAGCGGGATTTTCTCATGAAGTTTCCCCGATGCCCTAAGTCCATCAATTAATCTTGATACATGTCGTGCATTTCTCCCTACTTCATCCATGTATCTTTTCTTTGAGTCCACTTCTTCGAGAACCACTGCAGGAATAACAACTTCATTATCTTCAAAGGAGAAAATGGAATACGGGTCTTGTAACAAGACATTTGTATCTAACACGTATATTTTACTCAAAGCAACGCCTCCTGCTTCTTGTAGATAGGTTTGTTCCCTTATCGAACAACTTTATGGAAGATAGGACTTTGGTAAAATATATGTGAATCGGAATAAAGATAGAAGGATATCCGCACAATAAATGTTAGTAGAACCATTAAACTTAGAGAAAGTTTATTGCTTTATTTCAATTATTAATAAAGCTTCGCGGAGGTGGAATACATTTGAAGAAAATCTTAATAATAACAGCACTTTGTTTGATTTTAGGCGGATGCAACACAAATAAGGAGCAGTCCAAAAATGAGAACGAATCACTTATTAAGGTCAAAAACAGTACCATTGAAAATGTCGACCGTAAATCAGGTCAGGAAATATCTAAACGTTTAGTAAAGCTCGCAACAAGTATCCCTGATGTAAATGATGCAACAGCTGTCGTAATCGGAAAATATGCAATTGTCGGAATTGATGTAAATGCTAAGATTGACCGTTCAGAAGTGGGCTCAATTAAATATACTGTGGCTGAGGGCTTAAAAAAAGACCCCATTGGTGCTTATGCTGTCGTGATTGCTGATGTTGATACTGTGCAGCGTTTAAACGAAATACAAGCTGATATAAAAGATGGTCGACCCTTACAAGGCATTATGGAGGAGCTTGCAGATGTGGCTGGGCGATTAATGCCTGAGATACCAGGAACTTTAATTACACCGAACCAAAAAAACGCAACCGAAAAACCAGATAAAAAGCTCCCTGCAAAAGAAGAAAAAGAGCTTGAGAAGGAACAAAAGGATCAATCAAATAATTATAAATAAAAAAAGAAAAAGGCTTAGTAACAACTAAGCTTTTTTCATTGCTTCCATGACTTGTTTGTCTAATTTTTGAGCAGCATTTTGATCATATGTTTTATCATATTGTACTTCAGAGATAATTTTGGACCCATAAAACATTATATCTCTTACGTCTCTAATTGACACCTCAACCAAGGCAAGTATTAAAGGTACATCTCCTAGTCTTTCCTCTTTTATACGTGCTTCTCCTTGAATTGCATAAGTTGATTCATTTGCAATCAAATTGATGACAACTTGATTATTTTCTTTTATATTTTCAAGAATCCTAGAGCGATTATCCACTGCAAAATAGATTGTACTTTCATCCATTGCTAACACCCAGGAAATGGCACTAATATTCGGGCCACCCGTTTCGTGATCAATAGTTACTAACGTCACGAACCGCTCTTCTTGCAACTCATCGTATAAAGGCTTTATTAACTTAGGTTCCACTTGATTTGCCATCATCACAACCCCTTTAATTATTAAGCAGATATCCTCATATTACTACTATCCTAATTTCCCATCAACTTAAACTAAAAGAAAAGTACTTATCGTCGATAAGTATTAAAACGAGCTATACAGAAGAAACTTTTGAAAATATGGTTTTTTTAATCTCTCGAGCAAGGGGCGCTGGACTGGAAACTTGCATAGGAGAGACCCTAATAATATTAGATTAAGTATTGATTTACCTACAAGCATCCTGCCATGATATACTATAGTATAAACATTCTGTTATGAAATAGTTGAAGAGGTGTCTTTATGAGAGTACAATGCGTGATATGCGATAAAATTGAAGTGATTGAAACTGAGTCCTTTGTGGCAAAACGGCTTCGAAATAGGCCAATCCATACATATATGTGCAAAGACTGTAGCACACGAATTACCGACAAGACTAATGCCAGATTTAAAACAGGTAATTTCCGCTTATATCGGGCCAAGTCTGAAAATGATGAATGGTAACAAGAAAAGCGCAATCGCCCGTTTAGCTCTCTACTTGTGGACTGGAGCGCTTCGGCTAAGATAAAGGAAACACAAAAGCGCGATTCGTTTCAACTATTGACGTATCGCAGGGAGGTAAAAATCCTAAACCCGATTTTTACTCAAAAGGCGAAGTCCACTTGCAGTACGTGGGCTTGCACTGGATATTTATCAAAGTTTAATGATACAAATTCTGATAC
>JAIMAD010000314.1 GCA_023512145.1 Bacillus sp. (in: firmicutes)
CCAGCAAGCTGTGTAAAGTTAGAAGCATTACCACGGGCACCCGAATCACTCATCATGAAGATTGGATTCGATTTATTCAAGGAGTTCATTAACTTACCTTGGATAACATCCTTTGCCTGAGACCATATTGCAATAACACGATCATAACGCTCTTCTTCGGTAATTAATCCACGTCTAAATTGCTTCATGACGTTATCAACTTTGCTTTGTGATTCTACTAGAATTTGTTGCTTTTCTGGAAGTACGACGATATCAGCGACACCAACCGTAATACCAGCCCTTGTTGAATGTTTGAATCCTAAGTCTTTCATGCGGTCAAGCATTTTCGACGTTTCGGTGATTTTGAAACGTTTGAATACTTCAGCAATGATATTACCAAGGATTTTCTTTTTAAACGGTTCTACTAATGGCATTACTTTAATTTTTGCCCTAACATCTTCGCCCTTTTCAACAAAATACTTTTTAGGTGTTTCGACCTCTAAATTAGTTCTTGTCGGTTCATTGATGTAAGGGAAAGATTTCGGAAGAATCTCATTGAATATAAGCTTACCAACCGTTGTGATTAATAACTTACTGTTTTGTTCATTTGAAAACGTCTCATTTCCTAATGAACCAGCATGGACAGCGACACGTGTATGCAAGTGGACAAAACCGTTTTGATAGGCAATGACTGCTTCATTCGTATCTTTAAAAATCATTCCCTCACCGACGACGCCTTCTCTTTCTAAGGTTAAGTAATAGTTTCCGAGTACCATGTCCTGGGAAGGAGTAACAACAGGTTTTCCATCTTTAGGGTTTAAGATATTTTGAGCTGCAAGCATCAATAGTCGTGCTTCTGCTTGTGCTTCAGATGAAAGTGGTACGTGAACAGCCATTTGGTCACCGTCGAAGTCAGCATTGTATGCAGTACATACAAGTGGATGAAGACGAATTGCTCGTCCTTCAACAAGTGTTGGTTCAAACGCCTGAATTCCTAATCTATGCAATGTAGGGGCACGGTTTAATAATACCGGATGCTCTCTAATTACATCTTCAAGCACGTCCCATACATCAGGAGATACTCTTTCTATTTTACGTTTAGCAGATTTGATGTTGTGTGCTAAACCTTTTTCGACAAGCTCCTTCATCACAAATGGCTTAAATAGTTCAAGCGCCATTTCTTTTGGAAGACCACACTGGTACATTTTTAAATTCGGACCAACAACAATAACGGAACGTCCTGAATAGTCAACACGTTTTCCGAGCAAGTTTTGACGGAAACGTCCTTGCTTTCCTTTTAACATATGCGAAAGCGACTTCAATGGACGGTTACCTGGACCTGTGACTGGGCGACCTCGACGGCCATTATCAATCAAGGCATCAACAGCTTCTTGAAGCATCCGTTTTTCGTTCTGAACAATAATGCTTGGAGCACCAAGATCTAATAAACGTTTTAAACGGTTGTTCCGGTTAATTACACGACGGTACAGATCGTTTAAGTCTGATGTCGCAAATCTTCCTCCATCTAATTGAACCATTGGACGAAGTTCCGGCGGAATTACAGGAAGTACATCAAGAACCATCCATGAAGGTTCATTTCCAGAGCCACGGAATGCTTCTAACACTTCAAGGCGTTTAATCGCACGTGTACGACGTTGACCTGATGCCGTTTTCAATTCCTCTTTTAAGCCCTCTACATCCTTGTTTAAATCGATATCAAACAGAAGTTTTTTTATTGCTTCTGCACCCATAGCGGCATGGAATTTATTCCCATACTTTTCGCGGTATGCACGATATTCTTTTTCAGATAATAGTTGTTTCCGATCAAGGGCCGTTTCACCAGAATCAGTCACTACATATGAAGCAAAGTAGATGATTTCTTCCAATGCACGTGGAGACATGTCCAAAACAAGTCCCATTCTGCTCGGAATTCCTTTAAAGTACCAAATATGTGAAACAGGTGCAGCTAGCTCAATATGCCCCATTCGTTCACGACGTACTTTAGCGCGTGTTACTTCCACACCACATCGATCACAAACGACACCTTTATAGCGGACACGCTTGTACTTTCCACAATGACATTCCCAATCCTTCGTTGGACCGAAAATTCTTTCACAGAATAAACCGTCCTTTTCAGGCTTTAATGTACGATAGTTGATGGTTTCTGGCTTTTTAACTTCTCCAAATGACCATGAACGGATTTTGTCTGGTGAAGCAAGACCGATTTTCATATACTCAAAATTATTAACATCCAGCAAGGGGCCTACCTCCCTTTTGATCTCCGGGTTCTACCCTTATTGCGCATAAAAGCGGAAGCGCACTGTTTGAGCCCTTATATTGGAAGACGAGTCGACCACGTGGGGGCTTGTGCGCTACTGCTAGAAAACCAATAGAGCGGAAGCGCACTGCTTGTGCCCCGATAAGCGTAAGACGAAATCCGCAAGAAGGCGTTCTTTGCCTTCCGGAGGATTTTGGCTTACGACTCGAGGGGCAGTGCGCTGCTGCTAGAATGGCTACTCTTTTGAACCTACTTTTTCTGCTTCAACGTTTCGCGTATCCGGAACAATGTTTAACGTATCGACTTGTTGTAAGTCATCGTCATCTTCCGTATCACGCATTTCAATTTCCTCTTCGTCACCGGAAAGCATTTTTACATCCAGACCAAGACTCTGAAGCTCTTTAATTAATACTTTAAATGATTCTGGAACCCCTGGTTCCGGAACATTTTCACCCTTTACAATTGCTTCATATGTCTTCACACGACCAACAACGTCATCTGATTTAACGGTAAGAATTTCTTGGAGAGTATATGCTGCTCCATATGCTTCAAGTGCCCAAACTTCCATCTCACCGAAGCGCTGCCCACCAAATTGAGCTTTACCGCCAAGTGGCTGCTGCGTTACAAGTGAGTAAGGTCCAGTTGAACGGGCATGGAGCTTATCATCAACCATGTGTGCAAGTTTAATCATATACATGACACCAACAGAGACACGGTTATCAAATGGTTCACCTGAACGACCATCATAAAGAACAGTTTTCGCATCGCGAGCCATACCTGCTTCTTCAATCGTTCCCCAAACATCTTCTTCAGTTGCTCCGTCAAATACCGGAGAAGCTACGTGAATTCCAAGGTAACGAGCTGCCATCCCTAGATGAAGCTCAAGAACCTGCCCGATATTCATACGAGATGGTACACCAAGAGGATTTAACATGACATCTACTGGTGTCCCGTCTGGTAAATAGGGCATATCTTCTTCAGGTAAAATTCTCGAAATTACACCTTTATTACCATGACGTCCCGCCATTTTATCCCCTTCAGAAATTTTACGTTTCTGAACAATATATGCGCGGACAAGCTGATTAACACCAGGTGGCAGTTCATCACCATCTTCGCGATTAAAGACTTTAACATCAAGAACGATACCACCACCACCATGTGGAACACGAAGAGATGTATCACGAACTTCACGGGCCTTTTCACCGAAAATAGCATGTAAAAGACGTTCTTCTGCTGTTAGTTCTGTTACACCTTTTGGAGTAACTTTTCCAACTAGAAGGTCTCCGTCCTTTACTTCTGCACCTGTCCGAATGATTCCACGCTCGTCTAAGTTGCGTAGAGCATCTTCGCCAACGTTAGGAATATCACGAGTGATTTCTTCTGGTCCAAGCTTTGTATCACGTGATTCTGATTCGTATTCTTCAATATGAATCGACGTAAATACATCATCTTTAACAAGACGTTCACTCATAATGATAGCATCTTCATAGTTATAGCCATCCCACGTCATAAAGGCGATGAGCACGTTACGGCCAAGGGCTAATTCACCCAACTCCATTGAAGGACCATCCGCAAGAATTTCACCTTTTGTTACATGGTTTCCAACAGCAACAATTGGACGTTGGTTATAACATGTTCCTTGGTTGGAACGAATGAATTTTAACATGCGATATTTATCAAGGTCGCCTTTTACTTCCTGTCCGTCTACCACATTAACGCGACGAACCCATACTTCACGTGCTTCCACGTGTTCAATAATACCTTCGTGCTTACATATAACAGCTGCACCTGAATCTTTACCGGATACGTATTCCATACCCGTTCCAACTCTAGGAGCTTCCGGTTGCAATAACGGTACTGCTTGACGTTGCATGTTTGCACCCATCAGAGCACGGTTTGAGTCATCGTTTTCTAGGAACGGGATACACGCTGTCGCCGCAGAAACTACCTGCTTTGGAGATACATCCATATAGTCCACTCGATCACGTTTAACAACCGTATTTTCCCCACGGAAACGTGCGACAACATCTTCATCAAGGAAAGAGCCATCCTCACCGAGTCGAGCATTGGCCTGTGCCACTACATAGTTATCTTCTTCATCGGCTGTTTGGTAATCGATTCGGCCTGTTACTTTACCAGTATCAGGGTCAACACGACGATAAGGTGTTTCAATAAATCCAAAACGGTTTACTTTTGCGTAAGACGACAAGGAGTTAATCAGTCCAATATTTGGACCCTCCGGTGTTTCAATCGGACACATACGACCATAGTGGGAATAATGAACGTCACGAACTTCGAATCCAGCACGTTCACGTGTTAAACCACCGGGTCCTAATGCAGATAAACGTCGTTTGTGTGTTAATTCGGCAAGTGGGTTGGTTTGGTCCATGAACTGCGATAACTGTGAGCTTCCAAAAAACTCTTTTATCGATGCAATAACAGGACGAATATTAATCAATTGCTGTGGTGTAATCGTTGCTGTATCTTGTATGGACATTCTTTCACGAACCACACGTTCCATTCGGGACAAACCGATACGGAACTGATTTTGCAGTAATTCACCCACAGAACGAAGTCTTCTGTTACCTAGATGATCGATATCATCTGTATCGCCTACACCATGAAGTAAATTAAAGAAATAACTAATCGATGAAATGATGTCAGCAGGGGTAATATTCTTAATTGGTTCAGCCACATAGGCGTTACCTAAAACGTTAATTACCATTTCATTTTCATCACCAGGAGCATAGATTTTTATGTCCTGAAGAATCGTTTCATTACTCACTACTCCACCAACAGGGTTAAAGGCTTTAAAGTTAATATTCTTTTCAAGGGCAGGTAAGATTCTGTCTAGGTTTCGCCTATCTAGAACGGTTCCTTTTTCAGCGATAATTTCGCCTGTTTCAGGATCCGCAAGAGATTCTGCTAGGCGTTGGTTGAATAATCGATTTTTAATATGAAGCTTTTTATTAATTTTATATCGACCTACATTAGCAAGATCATATCTCTTTGGATCGAAAAAGCGAGACACTAATAAACTTTTTGCATTTTCAACAGTAGGAGGTTCGCCTGGACGTAGTCGCTCATAGATTTCTAATAGCGCTTTGTCGACACCTTCCGTATTGTCTTTCTCCAAGGTATTACGTAGATACTCGTTATCCCCAATTAATTCAAGGATTTCTTGGTCAGAGCCGAAGCCAAGTGCACGCAAAAGAACCGTAACGGGCAGTTTCCGAGTACGATCTATTCTCACATATGCGACATCTTTGGCATCTGTTTC
>JAIMAD010000030.1 GCA_023512145.1 Bacillus sp. (in: firmicutes)
GTTATATCTGTACAAATAAATAAGACCTGGTTCGTATCAGGAATTGTTGTCCCTTTAATAAAATAGATAACGTCTCTTTCTTTGTGACCTTTCCAACGTGCTTTTACGAATTTATCCCCATTTTCCAAAAGTTCCTCAACCCATCTTCCCTTATCCTTCGGGTAATAATAATTGAGGTCTTCAACGAAATAATTTGCAAGTAATTTACTTTTATGAAGTGATTGCTGATTCGGAGCGAAGCCAGTAAAGGTAGTGAAAGCCTGATTAAACTCCACAATCTCCCCATTTTCTATCACGAAAATGAGGTTATCCTGATAGTCGAGAATTGCTCTTGTTAATTTTTTTTGTTTAGTAAACTCTTTTTCTAGTTGAATCTGGTAGACTGATTTTTGTATGGCTAATAAAAAATGATCTAAATCTATCGGTTTTAAGATAAAATGGTTGACATTATTTTCAATCGATTGGATAAAGTACTCATTATCATCATGAGCAGTGGTGACAATCACTTGGACTTTGTTGTTTAATTTCCGTATTTTTTCAATCATTTCTAATCCACTCATTTGGTTCATTTTTATATCCGCAATAATTAAATCTGGTTGATATCGTTGATAAAGCTGAAATCCTTCGATACCATCAATTGCACCATGCACAGTTTTAAAACGGCGATTTAGAACACGCAAGAGTTTCTCACGAGAAAACTTTTCATCCTCCACATAGAGGACACTTGTGTCTGGATACTGATAATTAAGATATTGCTGTAGATTTGTTTCCATGATTATCACCTCTTTCTATTATCTTTGGATAGTATGTATAAAAACCGACCCATTGTGTATCAACTCGGCCGGTTTTTTTGCTAGTCTATTTTGATTTATCTAAATTATATTGTCTTTCCCTTTGACTTTCAACGGAATTGATAAGGGTTTGAAAAATCTCCATACTTTTGTAATAATTCCGCCTATATTTGTTCTTACTTTAGACAGAAAAGCTGAAGAGCCTTGATCAGGGCGATATAGGGGACTGTCTTTTTACCCTGGTTCAGCATATTAAAATAAATGAAAATAAGAAAGGACCGGCTAGGACAGTCCTTTCTACGCTTATTTTTGTGTCACGCCCTTGCTTGAATTTAGATCTAAGGTTGCCCAGGCAGATTGGTCACCAAAATATCTAGACCATGTTCCAATACCTGCTAATTGATATTTTATGGCAAGATCTGCTCGTTTTTTTAACGATAATTCATCTTCTATCCAGATTTTATAGATAGCGTTTTCATCAGTTGCCAGAAATTCCGCATAGTTTTGGCCGCTTTCTTCATCATAAGTTGGTTGTAACCCTTTTTCGGTTAGCCATATTTTTACTTTATCCATAGCGAATGCTTTTGCGGTAACTTCCTTCGCACCATCGCTATTTGTTTGTTCCTTCCAAAGTCTTGCATACAACGGAACACCTAAGATTAATCGATCGTTAGGAACCTCCGTCAGCAAATTTTTTAAATTTCTTTCTACCCATGGTAGGCTTGCCACACTTCCAGCACCAGAAGCCGCGCCAGTATGTTCATCATAGGCCATGACAATCAGGTAATCGACTACTTGTGCGAGTTTTTTTCGTTCATAAAATGAGGACCAATTATTGTTTTCCCCTGCTGAAAAGGTGATATCCATCGACACCACTAATCCAGCATCATGGAGGTAGGGTGCTGCTTCCCTGATGAACTGAGTAACAAGCGGCCCATCCACTTGGTTTACATTTTCAATATCAAAATTAATTCCTTGCAGTTGATATATCTGGCCAAAATGAAGTAATTGCCGGATGATATTTTGCCTCGTTTCAAAGTTTTTGAAGGCCTCATGTGTGAGCACCGGATCAAATGAATTAGAAAAAACTCCCCATACTTGGTATCCTTTAGCTTGTGCCCATTTACTATAATCGAGTGAAGCAAGGTTTTTTATTGCACCATCATTCCCGGCAAGTGAGAACCATGTTGGTGCAACCACATTGACGCCCATCATATCTGGAATTTTGGAAGAGTCAGGGTTTTTAGAATAAACCGCTTCCCAGGTTAATTGAATAGGTCCAGATATTTTCGCTACTTGAAAAGATTGGACCTCCTGGTTAATTTTGATTTTTACGGCATCATCCTTATAAACATTTTCCTTTTTAATATATCCACTTATTCCATTAGCTTTCCTAACTAAGTAAAAATCATCTTTTTCACCTACAATTGTCAAGGCTTCTTTTGGGGCCATTTCTGCTAGATAAGGAGATTGCAACTTTGGTTCTGTTCGCAATCTAAGCTTTTCTTTGTTTACATTTTTGTCAGTTATCCTGCCATTTACATACTCGTCTCCATCCATTTGAAGCCAAATGGCCTCACTTTCAGGCAATTGTTTATATTGAATCGGATAAAAGGTGAGAAGCAAATCAACTGCAACGAAGATTTCACCATTTTTATATATAGTCGGTGACAGTTGTAATTCCACTGGCTGTTGATTAACAAAATAGGTTAGTGAATCTATCGGCATTTGGACAACTTTATCTTTGGTCGTAATAATCACTGATTTAGATTTATGATCGTAAATAATCGTACTGTCAATATGGTCTTTTAAAAATGGTAGAGGAACAAATATCGAATTTCCTTCGATTAGGCTATTTCCTTGTTGCGAACCGTTAAAAAGGATGGGGTATTTGCCGTGAAAATATGTGTTTTTCTCAGTTGAAGCAAAAGGATATAATAATAGAAAAGTGGAAAAAGAGATGAGCAAAAAGGCTCCAATTAATCCTACAATCATCCACTTTGATGATATGTTTTTATTCTTATGATAAGTAACACGTGCCATGTTCCGTCCCCCTCATCTCCATCGTACGATATCAACATGGAATTGAGAAGGAATTTTTTGCTATTCCTAAGCAACTTTAAGTAAATTTCAGATTTATCCTTTTTAGCTACTAAACAAAGGATTAGTGGTGTTTTTTCGTCATTACATGGTAGAATAAAAGAACTTGAGCTTTTTTAGAAGGAGAAATCGTCAATGATTCAAATTATTTTAGTCTTGATTCTAGCTTACTTGCTTGGTTCTATACCTTCAGGTTTAGTCATCGGCAAAGTTTTTTATAAAACGGATATTCGCCAGCATGGGAGTGGAAATTTAGGTGGAACCAATACGTTTCGAACGCTTGGCGTCAAAGCAGGATTAGCCGTCTCGCTCGCTGATATATTAAAAGGGACCTTGGCAACATCCTTGCCGTTTCTTTTTCACCTTGAAATAAATCTATTACTAGCTGGTGTTTTTGCTGTTATCGGCCACACTTATCCAGTCTTTGCAGGGTTTCGAGGTGGAAAAGCCGTTGCCACTTCTGGTGGTGTTTTGCTATTTTATGCACCTCTTATGTTCCTAACCATTTTTGCCATCTTTTTTATCGGCCTGTACACAACCAAATACGTTTCCTTATCCTCGATGCTCGCAGGTATCTGTGCAGTTATTTATGCTATTGTTGTTTGGGACATCCCTTTATTAATCGCTGTCACGCTCTTAGCATCATTTGTCATTTACCGGCACCGGACAAATATTAAGAGGATTATCAATAAAACAGAGCCAAAAATCAAATGGTTATAAAAGATCATCATTTGACTACTTTATAGCCACAACCACAAGAAGAAAGAGGGCACCTTTAAGTATTGAACCCTCTCTTTTTTTCCATTGTTAGTAAGTGAAACGTATTATTTCCTTGTACATCTAAGACATAATCTAGTGTAGTATTATCAAAGTACATAAAATCCTTTTCATGAATGATCACGATGAGTTCATTGAAGTTAAATGTGAGGTCACCATTGATTTTCCGCTCTTCCAGAGACAGAGTTAATTTGGGATCACCTCAGCCAATCCCCATACTTAAGCGCAGGAATAATTCCTCATCAATTGTTTTTTTCTCAGTACATACTGTATTCAGTAATTTTTTAAAAGCACTATCTGTCAGCTGAAACATCACTCACAATCCAATCTCTTTTATTTATTCGGCTTAAAAATTATAATGAAAATATATATATAGGTATACTATAATATTATCAACAGGCACTAAAGTATTTTGCCTGATCATTTAATTGGAGAAGGAGAATGTATGAAAAAAAAAGCTATTATTCCTTCAGTATTAATTATTAGCTTATCTATTGTGGTAGCCTTTGTCCTCCTCAACCAACAGCAGGGAAAAGATAAGGAAGAACAGGTTTATTCTATGAAAAAGCATAAACCCCGTCCAACACTAATTGTGAATCGAGAGATGACAACGAAGTTGACGCTTGGTGCCATAGGCGATATCCTTATTCATGACAAAGTTTATCAGGATGCCTTCAACGGTGCACTATACGATTTTGACCCTATGTTTCTAGACATGAAGCCGCTATTAGAAAAACCTGATATTCTCACTGCCAATCAAGAAAGCAGGTTAGGCGGTCTGGATTTGGGTCTATCCGGTTATCCAATGTTTAATAGCCCTCATGAGGTTGCCGATTCTCTTGTGGATACAGGCGTCGATATTGTTTCAACTGCAAACAATCATACGTTAGACAAAGGCGAAAAAGGGATCCAGTCAGAAGCGGCCTATTTAGATAGTATTGGTTTACCCCATGTGGGGAGTTTTCTTGACGAAAAGGATCAACAAACATTGAGGATAATTAACAAAAATGGCATCAAGCTTGCCTTTCTTTCCTACACTTACGGAACGAACGGAATTCCTGTGCCAGATGGTAAAGATTTTCTCGTAAACCTCATTAATCGCGAAACAATGAAGGAGGAAATACATCAGGCAAAAAAGGAAGCGGATGTAATCGTCATGAGCATCCATTGGGGGAATGAGTACCAACGAATCCCAACAACGGAGCAAAAGGAATTGGCAAGCTTTCTGGCTAACGAAGGCGTAGACATTATTTTTGGTTCACATCCGCATGTTTTGCAACCGATGGAATGGATTCAAACAAACGATGGCAGAAAAACCTTTGTCATCTATTCCTTAGGGAATTTTATTTCAGCACAATACGATGACTATAAAGATATTGGTGGTTTAGCAACCATTGATATTAGCAAGAATGTATCAGAAAAAGGCACATCAATTGAATTTTCGAATCCTATTTTTTACCCAACCTATGTTACCAGTGAACAGTATAATAATTTCCGTGTCGTTCCCTTAGAAAAAGCTGGATCATTTGGTCTACCAAATGCCGATGCTACGTACAAGGAAATTCAATCTCATATGAACCAATGGCTCCGGTAATACGGGGCTTTTTTTAATTCAGAAAATCATAACAGTGATATAGTTATTTAAAATCCACTCCAGCGACTAGTGTACTTCAAAAAACACATGAAAAAAAGTTACTTTTCATGTGTATCTGTCCTAGTTATCCAAATATGTTCGCTTAAACCTTCCGTCTCCAATATTTGTTTTTGTCTTTCGCCAATTAAATCAAAATGCGAATAGCCATCCTTGCGATGATGAATCCATTCCTTTTGTAACCCATGTTTTTTGCCCCAAACTGCTAATCTATCAAGATCAAGACATCCGACCTTTGTTACGGTTTTACAACCAGGAAAACGATCGTCAAGCCAATAATGTGTTAAAAAAGCTATTTCTCCACTGTCAATTCTTCTTTTCCAGACAATTATTTCCTGTCTTTTTATTCCAAAAGCCATCTAATTCACCTCATGTCCACTAGTATCGCTAGAAGAAAAGTGCAATTTGTTGGAGGTACTTCTTATAGGTTCTATTTTTTCTTGACATGCTCATACTTTATAAACCATTCAGGAAATACCTTTTTAAAAGAGGTCGGTCTAAAATTATCCTTTTTAACAATAATATGTGTTGATTTTCCTTCTACACATATTTCATTATCTCCATTTACAACAGTATATCCATAAACACTTTTAAGCCGCTCATTTGATTCAACCCATGTATTTACAAACGCTTTATCGCCATACCGCAACGGCTTTTTATAGGTAACTTGAATATCATAAACAGGGGCATAATACCCTGCCTCCTCCATGGTTAAATAACTATAACCGAGATCTTCAATAAAACCGGTTCGGCCCAGCTCAAAAAACTTTAAATAATTAGCATGGTAAATGACACCCATCATATCTGTATCAGCATAGTAAAGCTGAATTTCTCTAGTAGAAATAAAGAGAGTTTCCATAAAAATGTTCCTTTCCTGACCTGAATTGATTACAATTTACGAAGTGCTTCTTTGACATCTTCACCTTCAAGAAACATGGCCAGTTTCAAAAGATTTTCGTCGTCTTCCATATCCATTAATCTTGATGCCTGCGCTTGAATCATTTCGTCTACCAGGTTGGTAGCAAAACGGCCATTCCCTTTGTAGTCTTCCATTTCAATCTTTTCCATCAACAGATTTTTTGCCTCTTCTGTTAGTTGGTATTGGAATCTGCCAGCATAAGTTATAATAATTTCCAGTAACTCTTGGGTAGAATAATCTGGAAAAAGAAAGAACTTTTTAAACCTGGAACGTAGTCCAGGATTACTTTCAAGGAGTTCATCAATTTCACTTGGATAACCGGCCAAAACAACCACCAGGTTTTCATTCTGCCTCGTCATTTCATCGACAAGCGTATTGATGACCTCATTTCCAAAATCGCCCGTCGTATGACCGAGCAAGGAATAAGCCTCATCAATGAATAAGACACCACCAAGTGCTTCTTTTATCTTTTTTTTTGTTTTTCCAGTAGTTTGACCGACATATCCTGCCACAAAATCCGCCCTACTGGCAACAATTAGATGCCCTCTCTTTAACATTCCGCTTTCTTTTAAAAGCTCCGCAAAGATCTTCGCTACCGTTGTTTTTCCTGTCCCTGGATTTCCCGTGAAAACAGAATGAAGCTGGATAGGGACTGTTGGTAATCCTTTTTTTCGCCGGTATTGCTGCATTTTCACAAAGGAAATGAGCGATTTCACTTCCTTCTTTAATGAGGAGAGACCAATCAAGGAATTAAGTCTATCCTGTGGGGAAACAATACTTTCCACAAGATCCACACGAAAGTCCTCCATATTTAGTAGCATATAGGCTAAAATGTCTTCTTCTTTCGCTCGTTTGTTTGCCCCCTTCTTAAAAATCGCCTCTAAAACGATATTATGAACAGTTCTTGCATTTCCAAATGTATCATCGACCCGTTCCAAATCTAGACGGTGGTTTATTTCGATTTTGGCATCTTCTGTTAAAATATAATCATTACCAGATGCAACCATTTCTGCAATCCTAATTAATTCGTCATTTGAATAATTGGGTAAATGAATAGCGTTCGATTGCGGAAAACGACTGCGTAAGCCAGGATTAGAATCAATAAAGGTTCGCATTTCTTCAGGATACCCTGCAAGAATGACAGCGAATTTCCCTCCGTACTCACTTCCAGTCATAAGCGATACAAGCGTATCAATTGCTGCTTGTCCATAATCATTTCCTGATTGGCCCTCTCGTTTTAAACTATAGGCTTCATCAATAAATAACACGCCACCGATGGACCGTTACACTACCCTTCGGACGTTTTCTTCCGTTTGGCCGACAAAGGAGCCTACTAGCTGTGATCGGTCAGTTTCAATAACTTCCTCATGTGGTAAAACGCCTAACTCATAATAAATTTTTGCCATCAGTCGTGCCAACGTCGTTTTACCTGTCCCTGGATTTCCAGTTAAGATCATATTCAAACTAAGTTCATCTTTAATTTGAAGACCTAAATCCTTACGCTGTTTTTGATATGTTAAAAACTGATAAAAATCATTTACACGTTTTTTTACCAAATTCATACCAATCATCTTATTTAACTTGTCCAATGCCTTTTCCGTTGTTGGAGTGGTGGTGTTATCGGTAGTAAGAAATTGCTGTTGCCACTGCTGTTTTATTTCTTCCACACTCGCTAAATGCAATTTTAGATCATCATAAAAGGTTCCTGTATGAAAAACACCTGTAATCGATTGTTCGTATTCTTCCGCAGCACTTAACAGTGAACTCGTTTCCTTGATGACCGAAGCGAGTAAATCTGAGAGTCCTTGATACTTTTGGAAAAAATCCTTATTAACCATCGTTGAGGTCTGATTCACCTTGTCTTGTACGTCTGGTAAATGTTCACCCGCAATTATTAAAAAATTTTTACAAACTTCTATGTACTGTTCGGCCATTTTTTTCTTTGCTGTTCGATTGTCCGTTTCACGCATTGGTGGGAATGAAAGTGCAGTTAGTAGGTCTTTCAACTTCTTCCAATCCGTCCCAATCATAAATTGTTTTGCACTTTGGTTCTCTACATCAAGTTTACGTGCTTTTTCCAGCCAAACAACAGCCAACGAGTCCTCACTGTTACGAGCAAGTCTTGACCCAGCGGCCAATGTTAATAGCTTTGAAAGGATAATCGGGTTGGTCTCAAGAGTTATCGCCGTTATTAATCGACTTTCGTCGATTATAAAACTTGTTTCATTTACTTCTTTTTCCCACTGCTCCACTTGTCTATTGGTAGTAGCGGATAATTTCCCTTGTAATTTCATTAGGATCACTTCTTTACCAAAATTTCTTTCTTATCTTACCATACCCCTAATCTTTACACTAAATATGAGCTCAAAGAGAAAAAAGACCTGTTCTTATTGAACAGGCCATCGGAAAAACGATTTTATCTTTTGTTGTTTTGTGCCTCATCCTTAATTTCTGCACGGAATGACTCGATACTTTCACGCCTTCGGTCATTTTTTGCCTCAATTTGTTGCTTTTGCTCCTCGCTATCGGTAAATGTTAATGATTCTTCCGCTGCTTCCATGTTCCCGATTGTATGTTGGATCATAGATTGGAGTTTTTCTACATTGTCACTACGATCATCCGGATTTGGTTTGTTATCATTTCCCATAAGTAAAGTCCTCCTTGAGTGTGTATAACGTTCAGTTATAGTTTGCGACGGGAGAGGGAAAATATCACAGAAATCGTGTATTTTTGACAGAAAACGTAAAAGTAACTGCTGACCACTAACCTAACATTGGATTATACCAGGAGTCCTATCCAAAACTAACATAATAAAGCGGTGTGAGCAGATTCTAAAAAAAATAAGTTTTTTAGATTATCTACCTACTATTAAAATTAATCCACATTTTCTAAATAATGGTAGCGTAACATCGTCTTTCCATAAAAAAAAGACCCGTAGGCACTGGCCCATTGGATCTCATAATAATATTTTTAAACATTATTCACCTTTAGTTTGCATTACTTGGGCATGTTTACCTGATTTATCTGCCATCTGTTTACCATTATTAGTATTGGATTCTCTTGGTTGCGTTCCAATATGGCTAGGTACAAAATGTTTGCTATCTTTTTTTGGATTACTCATGTCATGATTCCTCCTTTTTTACAGTATGTCCATAAGGACGCGGAACCATGATTGGAAATGATTGAGATTACTCAGCTTTGCCAAGACGTTTTTCTTCTAATCGCAATTCAATTCTTTCAATTGCTGCATGATCTTTTAAAATTAGTGATTTATTTTCAGATACAAGTTCAGCAAAAGAGCGTTTTCTAGGTTTTCTCATTAGTTTCACCTTCCTTATTACCTATTCTAACAGTTATTATGCCCAAAAGCGGTTGCAATTATTACAAATTTTTGAATATTGGTATTCTTTTTTGAAAGATGATTAAAGAAAAAAAGACTTTGGAATCCCCAACGTCTTTTTACTAATTTATTTTTTTGGTAAAATCCTCCATGATAGTCAAACTCATAGCACCAGTATATTTATTCTGAATAATCCCTTGGCTATCGATAAAATAAGTAGTTGGGATTGATAAGACTTGATATGTTTCATTTACAATATCCTCAGCATCAAGAAGGATAGGAAAAGTAATTTTATTCTCGTCAACAAAACCCTGAACATCTAATTGTGGATCAATATTAACTGCTAATACTACGATATCCTCATTTGCTTCCTTCGAGAATTGCTCCATTTCAGGCATTTCTGCTTTACATGGTGGACACCATGTTGCCCAAAAGTTTAGCATAACTTTTTTTCCTTTTAAACTAGAGAGCTTCACTGTTTCACCAGTCAATGTTTTTAGTTCAAAATCAGGTGCCTTTGCCCCAATTGCAGGCCCTTCATTATTTTCGGATGGCTGACTTGTAGTTTCGGGAGTTTCAGTCTTTTTATCCATTGCCTGGACAATCGCTACTGTTAGTAAGGTAACTAGTACAACAGCAGCAATTACTTTTCTAATCATTCCCGATTCCTCCTTCGTTCATACTTTGTTACAATCGATTTTACACTATAAACCCAGTCGAAACCAAACATATAAATGCCGAATCTGTGACAATATCAAAAAGCCTATATTTGCTTCCTATGAAAACAGTTTATTAATTTCAGCCAACACATTTTTGGTAACCTTCTCCACTATTAGATTTAGATCACTTTCGGATAATGAGCGTGCAAGTGGTGGTGTCGTTTTCTTTACATGGATACCTTCTTCAGTTTCAACACCCAAAGGCGATTTCCCTTTAATACCCATCCTTGTTTTCATCTTGTAAAGATGTTGGACATGCGTTTGAGATAATTCTCTATCACCATTCAACTGTTTAGAAATCCAATTAATTTTGGCTGTGGATTCTAGTGCTTCCATTAAATAATAGGCGTGCTCTAGATTACTCCCCCAAGTCAAGGCACCATGGTTTTCTAATAATACACCTTGATGCTGATGAACATACTTCTTTACTGCATTGGGAACTTCCATAGTGGATGGGTTACCGTATTCCGCAACAGGTATCGAGCCCAGATAAACGACTGCTTCAGGCATAATCGCCTGATCTATTGGAATCCCTGCAATGGCAAAGGCAGTAGCGTAGGGAGGTTCGGCATGGACAACCGCATTTATTTCTGGGCGCTCATGATATATAAGCAAATGTGTCTTCATTTCTGTTGACGGTATGTAATCACCCTCAAGAATATCCCCTTGTCCATCAACTTTAAGAATCATATCTGCACTCATATTGCTTATATTTACACCCATAGGAGTGATAAGAAATTCATTGTCGTCACTCCGGATTGATATGCTGCCATTATTGGCCGTCACAAACCCTTTTTCGTAGATTTTTTTTCCAAGTTCACAAATTTGTTTTTTAAACTTTATTTCAGTAATCATATGCACCCTCATTCCTTCATTACACATCAAAAATTCCTGGAAGCTCTACATGGTGGTTACTATTAGTATACCCTCTAACGTGACTGTTTTCATGAGAAACGATTTGTAAATAGACTTTTTCTATTATATACCACTGTCATTTTAACAATATTCACGACAATAGCAATACTTTTCATTACTTATTTTATATTTCTGTTATTAACGCAATTGTTTGAAAATTTGTTAAGATAGAAGTACGAAAAGGAGGGAAAATATTTGAAGATACTTGTATTAGGTGGTAGCCGATTTTTAGGGAAAAGGTTTGTCGAAGAGGCTCTTACTAAAAATCATGAAGTGACGATTTTTAATCGCGGCATTCAAAACCCTAAAATAAAGGATGTTGAAATTATTACTGGTAATCGGTTTGGTAATTTGAAGGGCCTTCAAAACCGCTACTGGGATGCTGTTTTGGATACAAGCGGGTTTATACCGTATACCGTACAAAATACAACGACATTATTAAAAGATCGTGTGAAACAATATACGTTTATCTCAAGCATATCGGTTTATAAAGATTGGATTCAAGAAAATTTGGATGAAAACTATCCTGTCTTTGAAATGACACTTGACGAAGCCAATGAGCTGTCCAAAGATGTAAATGCTCCCGTATATGAAAATTATGGACATTTCAAAGCCCTATGTGAACGTATTGCTGAAAAAAATTTACCCGGAAGAGTCTTGAATGTTCGTGCAGGCCAGTTGATTGGTCCGAATGATTACACAGACCGCATTCCCTATTGGATTCATCGAATTGCAAAAGGCGGCCAGGTTTTAGTACCAGGAAATCCAAACCGTCGTGTCCAGTTCATCGATAATAAAGACCTAACAAAATGGCTTCTAACCTTGATGTGTTCTTATTCTGAGGGGACTTATAATGCAACCGGACCTAATTATCCATTAACAATGAAAGAATTCCTCGATATCTGTATCAAGGTGACTGGTTCGGATGCCCAATTGGTATGGGCAGATGAAGGATTCTTACTCGAGCACAAGGTGGCACCGTGGACAGAAATGCCACTCTGGGTGCCAGAGGATTTTCCACTGGCAACCGAACTAGAACAACCATGGAAAGGTGCATTTTCGATTAACATTGAAAAAGCTGTAAAAAGTGGACTTACCTTTAGGCCGATTGAAGAAAGTATTTCTGAAATATACGTTTGGGAAAAACAACGGAATCTTTCTGAAGAAGATTGGCTATCTGGAATGCGCGAAGATAAAGAAAAAGAACTTCTTGCGAAATTGGCTCGAAAGTAGTTGGTGTTGGAATTCACAGATGAATTGGATGAAGAAAATATAAAACTAAGAGAGCAAAGAATACTGCTCTCTTTATTGTCCATGTTCTATTCGATTAGATTCCTTTTTTGCTTAAGGAGTTCGTAAAATTCTTGATCTAAGCGATGATACTTTGTATCCTTTTGATTCAACATTGATAATTCACCCAGAATTGTTGCTATCTTATTTTCGATTACTAAAAGCGCTTCTTTATTGTCTGTCACATTCTTTTTACCTTTATTAAAATAAGCCTCTGGTTTCATTTCTAGGCGCTTAATCGTTTGATTTTCAAAAACCAACAGGCAGTCACAGAGGTGATTTAAAAAGTAATGATCATGGGATACAGTAATAATCGTGCCAGTAAACTTATTTAATGTGCTTTCAAGCTGCTCCCTGCTCGGTAAATCAAGATGATTGGTTGGTTCATCTAAGATTAGCACATCATATTCTTTCAGTAACAAATCAACCAGCTTTACTCTTGTTCTTTCCCCAAGACTTAAGGTTCCGATTGGTAGGGTGATTTTTGATTCCTTTAATCCAAGATTGGCAAATAAGGTTCTCGCTCGAAGGATAGCATCTCGATCTGTAAATCCAAGTACTTCAATCGCCGTTTTATCAAGTGGTAAATCGTCAACATCCTGACTTAAATAAGCAATTTTAATCGACTCACTTTTCCAAAGATCCCCTTCCGTAAAAGGAAGTTCCCCGAGGAGCATCTTAATTAGTGTCGTTTTTCCACAGCCATTTTCACCTAATAGTCCAATTCGTTCACCGTGATTAATATAAAAATTTGAAGCTTGGAAAAGAATTCTGTCCGCGAACGATTTCGATAGTCCCTTGGCCTCGACAATCCGTTTGCCTCTCTTTCCTTGCGTCTCAAACTGAAACCTAATCGGTATTTCTTCCAACGGTTTTTCAATTGTATTTTTCTCAAGCTCGTTTTGGAGCCGTTTCATTTTTGACTTTATTTGATTGTCTGTTTTTTTAGCTTTAGCCCGGTGATACTCTTTAAAACCATTTTGTCTTTTGCTGGGACCTTTTCCCTTTTTAGTGGAATCGCGATGGGCTTTTTCAGACCATGATTTTAATTGCTCCATTTGCGATTCGATTTCTGCTGTTTTTTGTTGCTGGACATTATATTGGTGCTTTTGATTTTCTACCCTCTGTTGTTTCTCCTTACGATAGTCACTATAGTTTCCGTTGTAAAAATGGAGCTTTCCATTTTCAATTTCAAAAATTCGATTGACTGTTTTATCTAAGAAATGACGATCGTGCGAAATAATTAAAACGGGACCATGGAAATTTTCCAGTTCCTGAATCAACCACTCAATTCCTTTAAAATCTAAATGATTTGTAGGTTCATCTAAAATTAAAAAATCAGCTTTTGATGCCCAAACCATCGATAGCGTAAGTTTTAGCTTCTCTCCACCACTTAAATGGGCTAAACGCTCCTCATTCCAATCGTAAAGCTTGTTAAGACCTAGCTGGCTTGCATAGTGGAATATATCTTCTTCAACATTTAGCGAAAGAGATTTGTGGAAATCACTCACTTCATAGTCAATTGATTGTGATAAATAACCAACCACTAAATTCCTTGTTTTTTCAATCATGCCTTTATCAGGATTAATTTTACCAATAAGTAGATTGGCTAAGGTGGTTTTTCCGGTACCATTATAACCGACTAGACCAATCCTCTCGCCGTTTTTGATATCAAACTGGACATTGTCTAAAACCTTTTTCAGATTAAAACTCTTATCTAATCCGATTACTCTTATTATCGTTTGTTGACTTTTCAGCATAAAAAAACCCCTTCAGAACCTGAAGAGAGAATTATGTCTAATAACTGATCATTATCTACCATTATAATGGGTCATTAAATAAACCAATTGTGGTTTATTTAAATGATTAGACGATCAGGACACAAAAAGGACATACCAATCCTATTCTCCAAATTCAACATTTTCGTTTATTCGAATATGTGATGAAAAATAAGGATTATTACTTCATGCCCCTATACCAGTCCTTTTCGTTTGTTAGTTTAATGTTAATTGATAATATCATTTGTTGTCAAACATTTTAAAATTACTAAAGAAAACACCATGCATGCACGGTGTTTTCTTTTGTCAATTATGCTTGTAACTTTTCACGAAGTACCATTGGCAAAATTCCACCATGACGGTAGTAATCAATTTCCACATCGGAATCAAAGCGAACAAGAACATCAAATTTTTTCTTATTCCCAAATTCATCAGTAGCGGTTACTTTTAGAATGTCACGCGGTTTTACGTTTTCGTCCACTTGGACATTAATTGTTTCTTTACCCGTTAAACCAAGTGTAACAGCACTTTCGCCCTTTTTAAATTGAAGAGGCAAAACACCCATTAATACAAGGTTTGAACGGTGAATTCTTTCAAAGCTTTCTGCAAGAACTGTTTGAATACCTAAAAGATTTGTTCCTTTGGCAGCCCAATCACGTGATGAGCCCATGCCATAATCTTTACCAGCAAGAACTATCAGGCCAGTTCCGTTATCCTTATATCTCATACAAGCATCGTAGATAGACGTTACTTCGCCTGTTGGCCAGTAAGTAGTTACTCCGCCTTCTGTACCTGGAGCAATTTGATTACGAATACGAATGTTTGCGAACGTTCCCCGCATCATTACTTCGTGGTTTCCACGACGAGATCCGTAAGAGTTAAAGTCCCGAATGGCGACACCTTTTTCAAGCAGGTATTTTCCTGCAGGTGTACTCTTACCAATCGCACCGGCTGGTGAAATATGGTCCGTTGTGACCGAGTCACCGAACATGCCTACCACACGAAGTCCAGTTAATGGCTCGACAAAGCCTGGTTCTGGCGATAAGCCTTCAAAAAATGGTGGATTTGCAATGTACGTTGAATCCTCATCAAATGTATAAAGCGGGTCATTGCTTGTTTTAATTGCATTCCAACGCTCGTTGTCACTGAACACATTTTCGTATTCTCTACGGAAAAGCTCAGGAGTAACGGTCCGTTTAACAACGTCGTTTACTTCAGCAGTTGATGGCCAAATATCCTTTAAGAACACATCATTGCCATTTTTATCTTTACCGATTGCTTCGGTAGCGAAATCTATATTTACTGTACCTGCAAGTGCATAGGCAACTACAAGTGGTGGTGAGGCAAGATAGTTAGCTTTTACAAGCGGATGGATTCGTCCTTCAAAGTTACGGTTACCAGAAAGGACCGATGTAACTAATAGATCATTTTCCGCAATTGTTTTTTCAATTTCTTCTTTTAAAGGACCGGAGTTTCCGATACAAGTTGTGCAACCGTATCCTACTAGGTTGAAGCCAATTTGCTCAAGGTATGGAAGCAAACCGGAATCACGTAAGTATCCTGTTACTACCTTTGAACCAGGTGCTAAAGAAGTTTTGACGAATTTTGGAACTTCCATTCCTAATTCAACTGCTCTTTTAGCAACAAGTCCAGCCCCAGCCATTACATATGGATTCGAGGTATTTGTACAACTTGTAATTGATGCAATTGCAATTGCACCAGTCTTAATTGCAGTTTGATCACCGTTAGAGAATGATACAGTTGCTTCTTTATCAAGTTCTTCAGGTTTAAAACCGAATCCCTGGTTTCCTTGAGGAGCAGAAACCGCTTTAATAAACTCTTCTTTCATTTTTGAAAGTGGAATCAAATCCTGAGGACGCTTAGGACCGGATAGATTTGGTTCAATTACAGAAAGGTCGATTTCCACTACATCTGTATAAACAGGCTGGGTAGCTGGGTCGAAGAACAATCCATTTTCTTTGCAGTATTTTTCAACAACATTAATATGGTCTTCATCCCGTCCAGTTAGGCGCATGTAGGCAAGGGATTCACCATCAATTGGGAAGAATCCACAGGTCGCACCATATTCCGGCGCCATATTGGCAATTGTTGCTCGGTCAGCAAGCGGTAAAACGGAAACACCTGGACCAAAAAATTCAACGAATTTACCAACAACCCCATGGCTACGAAGTACTTGTGTTACTTTTAAGGCAAGGTCTGTTGCAGTTGCTCCGTTAGGAAGTTCGCCATTTAATTTAACGCCAACTACCTCTGGCACAGGGAAGTATGATGGCTGACCAAGCATGCCTGCTTCTGCTTCGATACCGCCAACGCCCCAACCTAGTACACCAAGACCATTAATCATCGTCGTATGTGAATCCGTTCCGACTAATGTATCTGGATAAGCTTCCACTTCACCAGAAGCGGTTTCTGCCACGTGGACAACATCGGCCAAGTATTCAAGGTTTACTTGGTGGACGATTCCTGTTGCAGGTGGAACGGCACGGTAATTATTAAAGGATTTTTGGGCCCAGCTTAAGAACTGGTAGCGCTCACCATTCCGTTCAAATTCATAATCCATGTTAATATTCAAGGAATCAGAGGTTCCGTAAGAATCAACCTGTACCGAATGGTCTATGACAAGATCAACTGTTTTTTCTGGATTGATTTTGTCTGGATCTCCACCAAGGTCCGCCATTGCTTTCCTCAAGGAAGCAAGGTCAACAACTGCAGGGACACCAGTAAAGTCTTGCAAAATAACACGAGACGGCTTAAACGGGACATCGATCTCCTTTAATTCGTCCGTTCCCCATTTTGCTAAATTTTCCACATGCTCTTTTGTAATGACACGCCCGTCTACTTGCCGAAGCACTGATTCTAATAAAACTTTGACGGAATAAGGTAAACGGGAGATGTTACCGATTCCCGCTTCTTCAAGCGCTTGTAAACGATAGTAGTTATATTTTTTACCGTTTACCTCAAATGAAGTGCGGGCTTGAAATACATCTTGTTTTGCCATATGTATTACCCCCTCAATCAATACTATACTAT
>JAIMAD010000315.1 GCA_023512145.1 Bacillus sp. (in: firmicutes)
GGTTTTATCGGTGGTATGGAAATTCCTGCCGTACAGAAGTTCAACTGGGGCTTCCAACAAGGTCTGAAGTATGCTAATGACAACTTTGGTACCAAAATTGAGCTTAAAGCTGAGAACGTTGTCTATCAAGGAACCTTTAGTGATTCCGCTGCTGGTGGAGTTCTAGCTGCTCAAATGTACAACAAAGGCGTTAACGTTATCTTCACAGCTGCTGGCGGTGTAGGCGTTGGTGCGATCAGTGAAGCTAAAACTCGGGCAACGAGTGGAGAAAAAGTATGGATCATTGGCGTTGACACCGATCAATACGCAGATGGTATCTACAAAGATGACAAATCGATTATCCTTACCTCAGCAGTTAAGAAAATCGACATCGCTACCTATGACATGATTCAAGCTGATATCGAAGGTAAATTCCCTGGTGGACAAACATTGACCTTTGATGCCAAGAACGACGGCGTGGGAATCCCTGCTAAGAACCCTAACTTAAGCGATGCAACTGTAACGAAGGTCGGAGAAGTATTCGCCAAGATTAAAGCTGGGGAAATCAAAGTAGCTGCTGAAAAAGGAGATCTTATCAATGGTACAAGTGACATTTGAAAATATTTATACGCTGGGTCATCTAGTTGTCGAAAATAATCAATACAAACATATTCATTATCCCCAAATGTTAACTAGGTACGATAGTAATTTTATTGAGTTTAAAAAAATACCAACTTTGACTGAATTTAAAAACGCTGAAAGTTACTTACGGAGCTACCATTTAAAAAATAATCAAAAGCATGTAAAGTTTTATTTTCCTGCGAATGAAATACTAACAGGGGAACTAGTAGATTACATCAATCATTCTGGATATGAGATTAGTTTTATCGAACTATACGCTGTTCAACCGAATCAGTTTCCTTTAGTGAAAGATAACCCAGATATAGAGATTCATGTTGTGACAGATAAGAACCTAGAAACTTTTCTTAAATTACAATTTCAACAAGATTTAGAGTTTGGTAGCAAATATGCAACTGAAAAGATAGAATTACATAAACGAAATTTTGAGGATCAGCATATTCTACAATTGCTTGCTTTTTATCAAGGGACACCAGCAGGCTCAGTAGATATTATTATCTCCATAGAAACAGCAGAAATTGATAATCTAGTTGTTAGTGAAAGCTATCAGAAAAAAGGGATAGGGAGTAGGTTGCAGAAATTTGTTATGGAAAGATTTTATAACAAGACCATCATTTTAGTGGCGAATGGTGATGACACTCCAAGAGAAATGTATAAAAGACAAAATTATCAGTATCATGGATATAAATATCAATCACAAAAAGTTTACGAAAATTAGTTGTTTAAAAAGTTGATTGGTATTTAATCGTAAAATAATTATGAGGAGATTTCAAATGAACACGCGAGACAAATGGAATACAAAATATAAAGAACGTATTAATCTGCGGATAAAACCGGCTCCAAATCCCAGATTAAAGAACCTGTCTGCTTATCTTAGCGGAGGTGGCACCGTGCTTGATCTTGCGTGTGGACTTGGTGGAAACAGTTTTTTTCTTGCGCAAATGGACTACCAAGTTGAGGCAATGGATATTTCCGATGTTGCTGTCACTTATATTCAAGAACAGGCAACAAAAAATAATCTCAGCATCCAACCTCAGATAGGCGATCTTACGGAATTGAATACTCTTAATTGGAAAAACAGTCCATATAACTTAATTGTCATTTCTTATTACCTTGATCGTTCACTTTTTCCAATTATTAATAGCATGATAAAAGAGGATGGTTATTTATTTATAGAAACCTTCTATCAGTCACAGCACAACGAGAATCAGGGAGTATCTAACCACTACAAACTGCGCCCTAAAGAGTTGTTAACTGAATTCAGTGATTGGGAAGTTCTTTATTTTGAAGAAAATGAACAAGAGGGCTGGCAATCGATATTTTGTCAGAAACGATAAGTTCGATACCTGTGCATCGATAAGGTAGTCACTTTGTTTGGTATAATACATGGCAGGAAGGTAATTATGCTGGAAATGGTAATGAACATTTAGCTGATTATGTTAATTTACAGTCCTATTTTGTGATTGTGATTAATTATGATACCAGTTCAGTGAGAGGTGAGGGATCAGCCTTTTTCTTGCATGTAAGTAGAGGCCAACCTACTACAGGTTGTGTATCTGTTCCCAAGAGTGATATGGAGAACTATATGAAACGTATACATAATGGAGCATATATTATCAATGTAACAAGTTATGGAGAAGTTGCCAACTATTAGTAGTAAGCGAGCAATAAAAAAAGACCATAGGAATACCAGGATCCTGGTATTCCTATGGTTTTTTTTTAACCAGTGTACGTTCCGGAGGATTAACTCAATTAAACAACGCCTTCGTACTCAAGAAATCAACATTTCTTGGATATGAGGACTTTATTTATGGGGAAAATTTTCAGTGGTAAGAACAACCGGAAGACAAGGGGTAAACGATCAAACAAGATCCATTTCGGATTGTTTTGCCACTCCCGTAACATGGTCACCAGACGGTAGAAAAATTGCCTATCTATCAGGCTGTAAACCCGAGGGCACAGCCACCGAAATATGGTTGTTGCATGTATTCCGTCCTGTTCCGATTCGATTAGTAGCAGGTCGAGAAATTACGGCTTTGAAATGGTCCCCACAGCCAATTTCACCAATAAATAAAACCTACACCAACACCGTCTATAAAGTTCAATTTCAATATCCTTCCCATTGGGAAAAAGTAAGTGACCAAAGATATGAAGGTGTTGACGGTTTTTTCAAGTCTCAGCACTCTTTTCAGAGGAATCGATAGACAACGTTTGTCAGAAAGAAGCTTTTCACCCACTTAATCCATACGGTACGGAACCACGAATCGAAAAAACACAAAGCCAAAAACAACAAGCATGCTTCATATACCCATATAAAGATCAACCTCCAGAAATGAGAGGCCAAGCAGCACTAATTGTTCAGTATCCAACACCAATTCTAATAGAAGGAACAAGGTACAATTACTTTATATTGTGGGCTGATCAGGACCATATTTATGAAATAAGCTCGTCACTCACATTTTTGAGGTGACTAGTTTTTAGACATTGATAACCTGAATTTTTCGGTTAAAGTCCATAGTTTCAAATCATAGTTGGAAATGTGGAGTGTTGTTTTCTTTTCAAAAATGAAAAAATTATTAAAATATTACTATTTAAAAATAGTAATATTTCCAAGTTCAAGTAACCAAACTGTAACCAAACTGTAAAGAGAATACAGTTAAATTACAGTTCTGTTAACACGGTCAAAAACTGATGCCAACCTCACGAAAGTTATAGACAAATAGATTTAGGATTGCAAGTCTATATAATTTAGTGGGAGGTTGACTATGAAAACCCGTGATGCTTATTATGATAATGCTAAATTTTTACTTGTTTTTTTTGTGGTATTTGGCCATTTGTTACAATCGTATATTCACGAAGATAAATATATTTATACGTTATACACGACAATATATACGTTCCATATGCCTGCATTTATTTTGATATCAGGCTTTTTTGCGAAAGGGTTTCAGAAAAAAGGGTACCTAAAAAATATTGCGAAAAAATTGATTCTTCCTTATTTGATTTTCCAAGGAATTTACTCGCTCTTTTATTTTTTCCTCAATGAACAAAAAGTAATTGATTTAAATCCCTTAAATCCACAATGGTCATTATGGTTTTTAATTAGTTTATTTTGCTGGAACGTGATGCTTTTTCTATTTACAAAATGGAAAGCAGTCACTGCCCTTCTTTTATCGGTGGCTTTAGGAATCGTTGTTGGATATTTTGATGAAATTAACAGCTATTTAAGCTTGTCACGAACCTTTGTTTTCTTTCCATTCTTTCTACTCGGATATTATTTGAAAAATGGACATTTTGAAAAAATCCGTGAATTTAAGTTCAAATTTATCTCGTTATTCATTTTAATTTCACTATTTGTCACCTTTTATTTCCTTCCGGATTTTGACAATAAATGGTTGTTTGGTTCCAAGCCATATGGTGCCCTTAATTATTCTTATCTAAATGGAGGCATCATTCGTTTAGGGGTTTACTGCTTAACTTTACTGGCATCACTCAGTCTCTTAGCGTTGGTTCCTAGACAAAAATATTTCTTTACTAAATGGGGCACGAGTTCAATCTATGTCTACCTTTTACATGGTTTTTTTATAAAATTTTTTAGAAATAGTGGATTAGTGGAAATTCTTAATAATACCCAACAAATTGTTGTATTAATTATCTTGTCTATTCTGTTGATTGCATTTCTATCGAGTAAAATGGTAAGAAAAATTTCGCAGCCTTTGGTTGAGTTGAAATCCAAATTTTTCAAAAAATATATAATAGGTTCAAGCCCCAAACAATGATGTGTCAGAATAATTCAAGCAAGTACATTGATACTTCTCGTAATTCAATTTTTATTGCAGGTCTTACATGAGGGCAAGAGACACAGGGAAAACTCCTAATAGTAACCATTAGGAGTTTTTTTATGGAATCCATTTCATACTAATTTTATCTATGTTTTAGTGAGCAGATTTTGATCAAAAATCCTAAAATCGTTATTTTGTCCAATCAATAAATCTTTCAAGTTAAACAAGCCTCCATGCCGTATAATAGACATAAGGAGTCAACTTCCATTCCATTGTGGTTTTATTTTCCGTCCCAAACTATATTTAAAGGAATTTTGGAAGACTTTTTGTGTTGGAACCCTTGGTAAACTAGGGCTTCAAATTATGAAATTGATCAAATAAGTAAATATTAGGGGTTTTCTTATGAAATATTATTTGCTAGTCTGTATTATTTTGATTCTATTTGGTACTTTTACTTGGACCCATTTTACATCTGCCAGTACAAAGACAATTAACCTGGTAGCACTTGGTGATTCGATCACATATGGGTCCGGTGATCCTTCCAAGAAGGGCTATATAGAAAGAGTTAAAGTTAAATTTGAAGAAAAAGAGGATATTCCCGTTCATGTGAGCAATTTTGGAATACCACAATATACAACTGTAAATATTTTGGAACAGATAAATGATAGGAAAATAAAGAAAGATATAAAAAAAGCTAATTATATTATTCTTTACATCGGTACGAACGATTTTAGAAAAAGTGCAGGGTATAATTTTAATCAACCTAATATAAAAAAAATAAATGAAGGCAAATTGATATACTCTAAAAACCTTCATAAAATTATTGATTCCATCAGAAATGAAAATTTACTTGCTCCCATCTTCCTTTTAGGGTTATATCATCCCTATGTGGAATATCAAAATCAGCAGGAAATTCTCGAGTTGATTGAAGGCTGGAACAAGGAGATTGCTACTGTTATTGGTGATTTTGATCAGACGTACTTTGTTCCCACTCTCGATTTATTTAAAAACAAATCCAAGAAGGTTTAGTGATGGCTCATCAGACTGTCTATTTTGAAGCTCATGCGGCCCTGTCTCTTATAAACAACTG
>JAIMAD010000316.1 GCA_023512145.1 Bacillus sp. (in: firmicutes)
GTCCCTTAGAATACAGGGCTAAAGCCGCCTAGTGTCGTTTATTTATTTCCACTGTCTACTTGACAGGGGGCAGTTCATTCATAAAATTGGATGGTCCCTGGCACATTTTTGTATTTCTTTTTATCTTGAGTCCTTTTTTTCAAAGAGGAAATTAACAGTTCATGTCGAAAGACTAAATAGAGGAAGGATGCAACAAACAAAGTGGTTAATAAGGAGATTTCAGTGGACCTGTAAACTGTGCGGTTGCTGAAGTTGAAATGACAAGTGCTTAAGTAATATGTTTTAAGGGGGAGATCCTATGCTTCGAAAAGTAATTTTGGTTAAAGAGGACGAAGAGAGCGTAAAAAATGCGATTAGAGAAATTCTAAAATCAAATAGTAAAGGCCATGAAGTCGCAATTGATTTGACAAGAATAACAGACACCAAGAAAAGAGCAGAGATTATGAGAAGGTTAACTAATTATTAATCATCCCCCTGTTGGTTAATTATTCGTTTGACAAAGCGAATAAACAATATTATTAAGTTAACTATATACATAATTGAAGAAAGAACAAAGGAGACATAAATATGAAACCCTATGAAATTAATCACATGATTATTGATGATGATTTTGCTGTTGAAGAATCAGTAACCACTGAATTTACCCACAATAATAAAGAGTACA
Organism: Bacillus sp. (in: firmicutes); assembly: GCA_023512145.1. GTDB lineage: Bacteria > Bacillota > Bacilli > Bacillales > Cytobacillaceae > Neobacillus. The sequence continues at coordinate 665 of JAIMAD010000316.1, forward strand.
GCATTACTTTTAAAAAAGCTGACCTTGAAGTACTTAATGCATGGGTTTTTGAGAACGATACATCTGTTCCAGCAAATTTATCTGTTGATATGATCGAATCACTTAGAGATGATGTTAAAAAAAGAATTTAGTGTACTTTTAAGGACTTTGCCCTAATCTGTAAGGTGAAGCTGTCCTTTAGTGACAGCTTCATCATGGCAATAGGTCGGTTTTTGTTTCATAATCGCTTAAGAGAGGTTTTAATCCATTAAGTGATCGATTAAAGATAAAACTATGTTACTTGAAATCAATCGCCTAGCCAATGAAGGGAGTACATAAATTGAATAAAAATAATAGTTTATTAGAAGCATTTAAGCAAACAAAATACCAGTTTTCAGGTCATGGCCCAAGAGACATTCAAACTTTGAAAGAAGCATTAGTGGATAGGGACGGACAGCAAGAAAGTGATATTTATGGGAAGGGTCAGATCATTGACGACTTCCAAGAAAAGATGGCAAAGTATTTAGGGAAAGAATATGCTGTATTTTTTCCTAGTGGAACAATGGCGCAGCAAATCGCCTTAAGAATTTGGTGTGATAAGAAAGGAATAAATAAAGTCGCCTACCATCCCTTGTGTCATTTGGAGATTCATGAAGAGGATGGCTTAAAAGAATTGCATCATCTCGAACCAATATTATTGGCTGATAAGAATAGGTTAATTCACTTGGAAGATATTATTCGTAATGAAAAGGCTATTGCCTGTTTGTTGCTAGAATTACCACAACGGGAAATTGGTGGACAACTGCCAACCTATGAAAAACTCGAAGAAATTTCAGCATATTGTCGAAAAAAAGGAATTAAACTACATCTAGATGGGGCCAGACTTTTTGAGGTCCTTCCCTATTATGAAAAGTCAGCAGCTGAAATCTGTAATCTTTTTGATAGTGTCTATGTCTCTTTTTACAAGGGAATTGGCGGGATTGCTGGAGCCATTCTCGCAGGCGATTCAGACTTTACTGAGAAATCAAAAGTATGGAAAAGACGCCATGGTGGTGATTTAATCAGTCTTTATCCATATATCCTTAGTGCTGACTATTATTTCGATACTAGGATTGCTAAGATGGAGCAGTATTACCAAGAAGCGAAAGAACTTGCTGGATTTTTTAATCAATGTCAAGCGGTTTCAACTCTACCCATGGTTCCTGTCTCAAATATGTTTCATGTCCATTTTGATGCCCAAAAAGAGCAGATTGAAGCTATTTTAGTAGCAATCTATCAGGAAACTGGTATTGGTATAACAGGGAGTATTAGGGAATCTACTGAAACAACAAGTTTTTTTGAGTTAAGCATTGGGGAGTTGTATGCTCGTATACCAAAACAAGAATTTGAAAAGGTCTTTCAGCTTCTTGATGAAAAAATGAAGGAAATTACATTATTCAAACTGATATAGGTAAATGGACTGAAATTAGTTAGTAATGGAACCACGTCAAAAAAGATTGGGATACAGGAACGTGTTTTTAGAAGGCTAAAAAAGAAATTGGATTTTTATGGATTGCAATATAATATATACTCTGTTATAGTAATAAAGAATTATTTTTGTTTGTCAGTAGGATTATTAAGTTGTAAACTTTCTGTCTTGATGAGACTTAAGCAAGGATAGTAATACAATGTGTGCTAAGCACACACCAGGAGGAAACAACAATGGAACAAGGTAAAGTGAAATGGTTTAATGCAGAAAAAGGTTTCGGTTTCATCGAACGCGAAGCAGGAGACGATGTATTCGTACATTTCTCAGCTATCCAAAGCGACGGTTTCAAATCACTTGACGAAGGTCAAGCGGTAACATTTGAAGTAGAACAAGGCCAACGTGGACCCCAAGCTACTAACGTACAAAAAGCATAATAAGAACCCAAATAAAAAAGGCTCTCTTGCAGAGTCTTTTTTTGGTTTTACAATAAATAAAAAACCACTACCCAGCAGAAGATGAGTAGTGGCTTTAATAATGTAAAGTAAATGGTTCATAAAGTATAGCATACACACAAAACAATCCCTAATCTTTTTTTATATGGGAAGATATGCCTAAGATTCACCATCCAAATGAATAGGGTTTAGTGGACGTACCCTAAAAGCATGGGAATTCGTCATGATTCAATACCTTTATCTAGAAAAAAGGGGTTTTTCTTAAAAACATAATGGCTACATGAAACCTTGTATTCTCCAGCTATTACTCTTAAAATAGATAAAAGAAGACAAGTATTTCAACAATAATTTTTGGACATGATAAAATCGAGGTGATAGAATGACTACTGCAAAAATCGGCGATATGATTTCCTTTAACCGTGAGGGAAAAGAACATGAAGGTGTCGTTTCCGGCATTAGAGAAAACTCCGTTATGGTCAAATACGGCTATTCAAAAGCTAAAGATGAACCACTAACAACCATTGTTAATCATAAAAATTATAAAATCACCAAATAATAAATTTTACCATTCAATTGGTTTAATTTTTTAATTGTAAACAGGTGTCGGGAACCTTCCATAAAGTTTGGATGGTACCTGACATCTGTTTATTTTTTGTTATAAAAAATAAGCAACGTTTTAGTTCAATAAAATGACACATCTTGTTATTAACGCTATAATAATTCGAGTGGAAATCATACGTTTTTAGGAAGCGCGTGGAACAGAAAGAAGGTTGTACGGTGATTACTTTGCACAATGTCAGCAAAATTTATCAACAGGACATGGTAGCATTTCCAGCAGTTCAATCGGTTTCACTCAGAATTGGAAAAGGAGAAATTCATGGAATCATTGGGGCAAGCGGTGCAGGCAAGTCCACATTGCTCCGTTTAATAAATTTATTGGAGATTCCTGATAAAGGAACAGTGGTCGTTGATAAAAATACGTTAACGACACTTTCAAGTCAGAAGCTTCGTGAAGCAAGACGGTCAATCGGCATGATTTTTCAGCATTTCAATTTAGTGGCGAATAAAACAGTAGTTAATAACGTAGCAGTTTCGCTTGAACTAGCAGGCTATTCAAAAAAAGCACGGCTGGAACGAGTTTATGAATGTCTGAAATTTGTTGGGCTTGAAAATAAAGCTGAACAATACCCAGCACAATTGAGCGGTGGAGAAAAGCAGCGCGTTGCGATTGCAAGGGCACTAGCTAACCGGCCACCCGTGTTGTTATGCGACGAACCAACTTCTTCACTGGATCCACAGACAACGGGAGGGATCCTTGATGTCCTGCAAACAGTGAACAAAGAATTGGGCGTAACAATAGTCATTGTCAGTCATGAGATGGATGTCGTCAAAAGCATTTGCCATAAAGTTACGGTTATGGAGAGTGGTAGAATTCTCAAAACTGTATCAAATGAACCACAAGGCATGGTAATACCTAGGAATGATCCAATATGGTTTTTGCAACAATTAGAATAACTAGAAGGGAGTTAACATGCCTGAAATTATTTTACAGTATCAAGCAGAAATATGGCAGTCAATTGGAGAAACCTTTGTCATGGTAGGCGTTTCCATCGCTGCTGCTTTTTTGATTGGGCTCCCAGTGGGTACGTTGGTATATTTGTGCCGGAGAGGACAGCTGCTCGAAAATCGAATCATCTATACAAGTTTAAACATATTTGTCAATAGTGTTCGCTCGTTTCCGTTTCTGTTGCTTGTCGTATTTTTAATACCATTTACACGATTTATTGTCGGAACCGCAATTGGTACGATAGCCGCGACTATTCCACTATCAATTATGGCAATTGCTTACTATTCTAGATTGGTGGAACAGGCGTTACTTGAAGTCCCACGCGGTGTGATTGAAGCGGCAGTGTCAATGGGTGCTTCAACAGGTGAAATTATTTTCAAGTTCCTTTATGTCGAAGCAAGGTCAGGGCTAACGCTGGGATTAACGACGTCTACGATTAGTTTTATCTCTTATTCAACGGTTATGGGAATTGTTGGTGGCGGCGGAGTTGGCGATTTTGCGATTCGCTACGGCTATCAACGTTTTGAAACGGAACTAATGATATATATGATAATAATAATGATTTTTTTAGTGCAAACAATACAGTTTACTGGAACATCACTTGCTAAAAATTTGGATAAACGGTAAACCTTACATATATGGAGGAATAATGATGAAAAAGATCTTTTTACTAGTAGTGCTAACACTAATTGCCTTAACTGGCTGTAGTGATATTGAAAAGTCTGAAACGGCAAAAAAATCTACCGAAAAAACAGAAAAAATAACCTTGAAAGTGGCTACTTTAATTCCGCCAATGACGGATATACTCGAGATTGTAAAACCGTTAATGAAAGAGGAAGGCATAATCTTAGAGATTGTTGTACTTGGTGATAATGTTCAGCCGAATAATGCCCTTGCTAATAAGGAAGTAGATGTTAACTTCTTCCAGCATGTACCATATATGAAAGAATACAATCAGGCGAATGGCTCAGATTTAGTTCTCGTCGAGCCCATCTATCATGCAGTTTATGGAGCTTACTCAAAACAATTCAAAAGTATTGATGAGCTTCCAAATGGAGCAACCATTGCCATTGCGAACGATCCAACAAACATCGGTCGATCCCTAGTAATGCTTGCCAACCATGGCTTAATTACCTTAAAAGAGGGTGCTGGCATACATGCAACACAAGCTGATATCGTCAAGAATGAGAAGAATTATAAGTTTGAAGAAGTGGATTTATTGATGCTTGCCCGAATGCTAGATGATGCCGATTTAGTTGCTATGACACCGGCCTATGCAGCACCGCTGGGTTTGTCACCTAAAAAGGATGCGTTACTGACAGAGAGTCTTGAATCAGAATTTGCCATTTCGTTAGTGTCTAGGTCTGATAATGCTAAATC
>JAIMAD010000317.1 GCA_023512145.1 Bacillus sp. (in: firmicutes)
CATGGGTTAGAAACAACGGTTGCCGAATATCAAACATTAACAAAAAAAGAGCAGCACACTATTTCTAAAAAGTTTATCCAGCTCTATGAAAATGCTCCACTTTATTTGGTAGCAGAAAAGGAAAAGCTAATAATCGCCCATGCAGGAATTAAACAAGAATTTATTGGACAGATCCATTCAAAGGTCAAGGCGTTTGTCCTTTACGGTGATATAACTGGGGAAAGGCACCCCGATGGATCACCAGTAAGAAGAGATTGGGCTAAAGAGTATCACGGTGAAATGAATATCGTGTACGGCCATACCCCTGTTAAAGAACCGAGAATCATCAACAATACCTATAATATCGACACTGGTGCTGTTTTCGGTGGCAAGCTCACATCATTACGTTATCCTGAAATGGAATTAATTTCGGTTCCTTCTACTATGCCATATATCGAGGAAAAGTTTAAAAAATTTGACTAAAATAGATTACTACAATTTTAGCTGCCAAGTCTATAAATTTGCGGGTACATTCTCAATTACTAAAAGATTTGATTTACTATACAAAGAGTGCATAAATAAGGTTGCCCCCTATAAAAGCAGGTCAGCCACACCAAAATCACACATATCACGGGGCAGTGGTGCAGTAAAGGTCATCTCCTCTTCTGTGAATGGGTGTTCGAAGGTAATTTTTTTACAATGAAGGGCCTGCCTTGCCATTAACGATTTCTCTCCCCCATACAAATCATCGCCGAGCAATGGATGCTCTAGATAGGACATATGGACTCTAATTTGATGTGTTCGTCCAGTTTCGAGTTGAAGCTCTACATGGGTAAATACACCATATCTTTTTATGACACGATAATGAGTGCAAGCATATTGACCATCATCACGAACTTCCCTTTCAATGATGCTACACTCTTTCCGGCCAATTGGCGCCTTTATCGTACCGCTACCCTCTGCAATCGAACCCGATGCAAATGCTTCATAGGTGCGCTTAACTTGCCCCTTCTTCTGCATCATACTAAATAAATGATGGACATGGCGATGCTTGGCAATCAAGACAATGCCTGAAGTATCTCGGTCAAGCCGTGTGACAATATGTGTTGTTGCTTGCAAGCCAATACGCTGATAATAACCAACAAGCCCATTTGCCAAGCTCCCTGCTGGGTGTTCACGTGAGGGGATCGTGTTCATGCCCGCTGGTTTATTTACAACCAGTAAATATTCATCTTCAAACAGAACGGTTAATGGAATATTTTCACCTTTTAACCCAACGCTTGGATACTCGACAGGAAATTTAACGGTTAATACATCCCCAACAAACAGCCTTGAGCGCACATTCACTTCCACATCTTTAACCTGAATACTTCCACCCTTGAATTTAATAGCGGTTAAGGCCGTTCGAGAGATTCCTTCTTTTTTTAAAAACTCTTTAATAAGCATTCCAGCATCACCGTCTGAAATGACCCACTTTAATTGAAAACAAGAATCCATTAACTTTCCCCCAACTCAATCAGAAATAAAAGAATCAGAGACTCTTTTCCAGAAAGGAAAGGGCCGGAAGCGCGCAAAACGAATTTTTTCTTCTGGAACCCTAAATTGAATCGATTTTACATCCTTATGTAATAGTGTCAAGTGATCGACTGTTACCTGGAAATCCGAACGATTTACTGGCTTTAACATGCAGGTATGGTGGGCTGGTAGAATTAGCGATGAGCCTACGGTTCTAAATACTTTGTTATTAATCGACGCCATTTCAGCCACTTGCAGTGCAGAAATGGACGGATGGATAATCGCCCCGCCAAGTGCCTTGTTATAAGCTGTACTACCTGAAGGAGTAGAAACGCAGAGGCCGTCACCACGGAAACGCTCGAAATGCTGTCCACGGATTTCCACATCCATAACAAGCGTTCCTTCAACACTTTTGACTGTGGATTCGTTTAAGGCTAAATACCTTGATTCTTTCCCTGCATGCGAGTAGCGGATGATGACCTCAATCAGTGGATATTCGACAACTTGATAAGGGGTTTTAGCAATCGCAATCACAAGCTTTTCAATCTCATCAGGAATCCAATCCGCATAAAAGCCGAGATGTCCCGTATGTATTCCAACAAATGCAGTTTTATCTAAACGACTGCTATAACGGTGAAAGGCATAAAGGAGTGTACCATCTCCACCAATGGAAACAACGATATCTGGTTGGTCCTCATCATACACTAAATCAAAATCAAGTAAATAAGTTCTCATTTTATGCATCAAGATATTTGATTTTTGATCTCCTTTTGATGTAATGGCAAATTTCATGATTTTATGCTCCTTATATGAATGGCTTTCAAAAGGCGGTCATAATTAGTTTTTCTCTTCTTGCTTAAACTCTTTCTTTCTGGTAAAAAAAGCCTGAGCATCCTGGATTTCACCGCGTATCAAGGACATTTCCTCGTCTAAACGATACGCCGCTTCGGCTGCTCTTTTCAAACGCATTTGAATATCGCTGGGAAAAATCCCTTTATACTTATAGTTTAGCGTATGTTCAATCGTCGCCCAAAAATTCATTGCCAGCGTTCTGATTTGAATTTCAGCAAGCAATTTCTTTTCCCCATGAATGGTTTGAACTGGATAACGAATGACCACATGGTAGGACCTGTATCCGCTGGTCTTTTTATGAGATATATAATCTCTATCCTCAACAATTTCAAAATCATTACGATTTCGTAATAATTCGACAACGGTATGTATGTCATCACCAAACTGACACATAATGCGCATACCCGCAATATCCTGCATTTCTTCTTCCAATCTTTCAAGCGGAATTCCCTTTTGAGCTGCCTTATCAATAATGCTGGCAATTGGCTTTACTCTGCCTGTCACAAATTCGATTGGTGAATGAGTATTATCAAATTCAAATTGACCTCTCATCCCCTTAAATTTTATTTTCAGCTCTGCAACAGCTTGTTTATATGGGGCTAAAAATTGGTCCCATTGATTCATGACTCCACCTCAATAACAACAATTTATGGTAAGAAAATACCCTCAACTTTTGTGACCAATTCATTACCGTAGTTAAAATTACCTTGAATATTACTGATTACATCTTCGAATTCAGCATGGAAATTTATTAGTTCTAGTTGCTCTTGTTTAAACGTAACACATACAGGCAGTTTTTGCTTTTGGGAAGTTTTTAAAAGAGGCCAGATTTGTTCGTGTAAAACAATATATGTATAATCATCTTTATCCTCCATTAAATAAATGAAAGCAAATTGTTCAGAATCGACAAGAATCTGTTCTCTAGGAATTAAGGCTTGAATTGATTCATTTGCAATTAATACCAGTTTATTTTCCACTATGTTAGCATTTAGGATTGTTAATCTTTTTTTCATCTAATTCCCTCCATCATCCACCTACCTATTTTAGCATAATTCCACCATTTCTCCCAAAGATTGATGCTAAAAGGAAATGCGGAAGGTGCCCGTTTGTCCGATGAGGCGTCTGTAGGTTTCTTTTTATCCTTCCTAATGGATTAGCCAGGCCATAGAGCCGATGGCGCATGAGGCTAGACAGTTCTCAATCTTCAAAGTAAAATATATTCTTTATCATAAAATATGAGCTTATGTGAAAGGAATGGAATGATGTCACAACATATTGAAATTGAATTTAAAAATATGCTTACAAAAGCAGAATATGAAAAGTTCCTAATCAAATTCAACATAAATGAAAAGCAAATTTTTTCCCAGGAAAATCATTACTTTGAAACAATTGATTTTGCTTTAAAGGAAAAGGGTTCGGCCCTTCGTATTCGCAAAAAACATGACTCTTACGAAATGACCTTAAAACAACCGCTACCAATAGGACTCCTCGAAACCAATCAGCCCCTAAGAGAAGACGATGCGGCACTTGCTACTGATCACAGCAAGCTTCCAAATGGAATTATCCAACGATTGTTAGAAGAAATGGATATTCCATTTGAAAAAATTAAGTATATAGGTTCATTAGTTACTAGAAGAGCCGAATTTGAATACAAAAAGGGATTACTTGTTCTAGACCACAGTATCTATCTAACTAAACAAGATTATGAATTAGAATATGAAGTTGAAAACTATCAAGAGGGGCAACAGGTATTCCAAGAGCTTCTCACCCAATTTAAGATCACTGAGCGTAAAACAGAAAACAAAATTAGTCGATTTTATAACGAAAAGCACAAACAGACTAATTTATTCTGATTATTGACAACAGCTGCTTATTTCTGCTAAAAACGGCATCTTTGTGTACATTAATAATACGTTTAGTTGAATTACTTACTTTTTCAAAGCAATTAATTTGAGATATGAATTGAGCATTGTTAAAATAAATCTACATACTACATTAAAGGGAGTGTCAACATGATTGAGAAAAAGCTTACACCATTTGAGGCCCTTGGTGAAGATCGAGATATCAGGTGAAAATTGTGAGTAATTCTAAATCACCTAGCTCCACACATCGTTGTAAATGCAGCGATAAAAAACCAATTGAAATTTACATGTTTATTGACCCATTATGCCCTGAATGTTGGGCCCTCGAGCCCATTTTAAAAAAGTTACAAATTGAATATGGAAAATACTTTTCCATTAAGCATATCTTAAGTGGTCGGTTGGCCGATTTAAATTTTGGTAAAAAAAAGAACCTAGAGAATATCGCTCAGGCTTGGGAAAAGACAGCTAGTAGATCGGGAATGTCATGCGATGGTAGCCTTTGGTTAGAGAATCCAGTCGATACTCCATATACCGTTTCGATTGCCCTAAAAGCAGCCGAATTGCAGGGGAGGCGTGCAGGGCTCCGTTTTCTCAGGAAAGTTCAAGAGATGTTGTTTTTGGAAAAGCAAAATATTTCTAATCTTGAAGTTTTACAGGATTGTGCTGGAAATTCAGGTCTGGATATTGAGGAATTCATGATTGATATCCACTCTGAAAGTGCTGCGAAGGCCTTCCAATGTGATATGAAAATTACTTCTGAAATGGAGGTTCAGGAAACTCCTACCTTGGTCTTTTTTAATAAAAATGCTGAGGAGGCTGGAATTAAAATCACTGGTACCTATCAATATGAGGTTTATGTTCAAATATTATCGGAAATGCTTTCTGAAAAGCCAATCCAAGCACCTCCACCAACGCTAGAGGTCTTTATGGAATTTTTTAAATTTGTTGCCTCAAAGGAAATTGCCGTTGTTTATAATATGTCAATTTCACAAATTGAACGTGAAATGAAAAAACTACTCTTAAAGCAAGTAGTCGAACAGATACCAGCAAAATATGGAACATTTTGGCGGTACATTGAGGAGTAGACAAGTGCTGAGCAAAAACTATTGGCATTTGTCCTTTTTTTATGACGTTTTAAGACAATCGAAATTTTAACTCAGATAAACGAAAATGCCCTGCAGCTTTTACACTGCAAGGCATTTTTCTATTTATACGAACAAAGGGGATGGGAGAAATTATTCACGGTTCAAACAAAGGGGTATATGTTTGTTGTGATCAACTTCATGAATACAATATAAC
>JAIMAD010000318.1 GCA_023512145.1 Bacillus sp. (in: firmicutes)
AAAAAGACATTTCGGAAGAATTGTATAAGGCGATCGATAAAACCATGCTAGACCATTACTATACAGGGAACTGGTTGATTAGTGAGGATCTTGTTACCAATTCGCAGGAAGGCTTGAAAAAAACAGAAGGAATCACCGTTGCCTTCGTTCTAGTTGTACTACTTCTAGTCTTTAAATCTGCTGTCGCACCAATCATTCCCTTAGTGACTGTTGGTTTCAGTTATTTAACTGCACAATCAGTTGTTTCATTACTAGTCGATAAAGCTAATTTCCCCTTATCCACCTTTACGCAGATTTTCCTTGTCGCCGTCCTATTTGGAATAGGAACAGACTACTGTATATTACTGCTAAGCCGTTTTAAGGAAGAAATGGCTCAGAGTGATAATGTAACAGAAGCAATTATTAAAACGTACCAAACCGCTGGAAAAACTGTTTTCTTTAGCGGCTTAGCGGTTATGATTGGGTTTGCGTCCATTGGCTTTTCCACTTTTAAGCTATATCAGTCAGCAGCAGCTGTTGCTGTTGGTGTTGCGATACTATTACTAGCACTTGCAACCGTGGTACCTTTTTTTATGGCTGTCCTCGGCAAAAAATTATTTTGGCCATCTAAAGGAAAGCTTGAACACAATGAAAGTAAGTTTTGGGGTTTTGCAGGAAAATTTGCGTTGGCACGTCCCTTGATTGCCTTTATGGTTGTCGCAGCCATTTCTCTACCCTTCTTATTCACATATAAAGGTGATATATCCTTTAATTCCCTTGAAGAAATTGGTGACGATTTTCAGTCAATCAAAGGCTTCAATGTCATCTCGGAATCATTTGGTCCTGGTGAATCCATGCCAACCCAAATCGTCATTAAAAACGATGATAAAATGAATAGTTCTGATTATATTGCAATCACAGAAAAATTAAGCAAAGAGTTGAATAAAGTAGAGGATGTTGAGACGGTTCGCTCCGTAACCCGTCCAACAGGAACACCTATCGATGAATTATATATTTCGGAACAGGTTGCAAGTCTTAAAAACGGACTGGGTCAAGGAAATGACGGGATTAAAAAAATTAGCGAAGGCCTTGAAGAAGCCGGTAGCCAGTTGGCGACCAATCAGCCGAAAATGGAGGAAGCAACAAACGGCATTAGCCAACTAATAACGGGTACCAACAAATTGACAACAGGTATGGGAGACATTCAAAACGGTCTTTCGCAAATTGAAAATGGACTCAGAAGTGGTTCCCTTGGGTCCACAGAAGCAAGAATTAGTTTGGAACAAATCAAAACGGAATCTGAAAAGGTATTAGCTGGAAGCAAACAATTACTTGATGGTTATTCACAAGCTGGTACAGGATTGTCAGCACTCGCCAGTGGTTACGGTCAAGTTGCCGGCGGTGTTGATTCTTTGCATCAATCTCTTGATGAAACAGAACAATATTTTACTAAGCTAGAAAATGACTATAGTAACATTAGTCAAAATCAAAACTACCAAGCAATTAAACTAACTGTGGCTGGTGCTAAGGATGCAACTAATACTTTATCAACAAGCCTTAACACTTTAAATTCAGGACTAAAAGGCGCTACAGATGGTATTAATGTGGCTAACAGTAATTTTTCAAAATTACTTACTGGTCAAGAACAACTTGTAAAAGGAATGGAACAACTTGTAAATGGCATTTCTGAACTTGAAACAGGGCTTTATAAAATGGATGCTGGCCAAGGAGAAATCATTGATATTCTTCCACAATTTACGGATGGATTAACAGGTATAACTGAAGGACAGCAGCAGGTCCTCACAGGCTTTCAAGACTTGGGTGGCCAAATTACTCAGCTCTCAGATGGCTTAACACAGAGTGCAGGTGGTTTAAACCAAGTATCTGGTGGTCTAGTTTCTGCCCAAGATTATCTTGCAGGTGTAAATAAGCAGAAACAAAATGGCTTTTACATTCCACAAGATGTGCTTGATAGCAAAGATTTCGAGCAGGCACTCGATGCCTACATGTCAAAAGACCGCAAAGTGATGACGATGGATGTCATCTTTAATAAAAACCCTTATTCGAATGAAGCGATTAACCGTATTCCTGAAATCAAGCAAGCTGTAGTACGTGTATTCAAGGATACAAAACTCGAAAATGCTCAAGTGGCGATTGGCGGTGTAACGAGTATGCACAAAGACCTTGATACCATTTCTCAAGCAGATTATTCACGAACAGTTATATTAATGCTTACTGGGATAAGTATCATCTTAATTATTCTGTTCCGTTCATTAATCATGCCCATCTACCTAATAGGATCATTAATCTTAACCTACTATACTGCCATGGCCATTTCGGAAAAGATTTTTGTTAATTTATTGGGATACACAGGTATTAGCTGGGCGGTTCCGTTCTTTGCATTTGTCATACTGGTAGCTCTGGGCATTGACTACAGTATTTTCTTAATGGATCGGTTTAACGAATACCGGTACATGCCGGTTGAAAAAGCTATTTTGCTTTCGATGAAAAAGATGGGTACAGTGATTATTTCAGCCGCTATTATCTTGGGTGGTACATTTGCAGCAATGATGCCATCAGGCGTTTTATCCTTACTTCAAATTGCGACAATTCTCTTAATTGGATTAGCATTATACTCGCTGGTCGTACTTCCATTATTTGTGCCTGTAATGGTGAAAACTTTTGGCGAAGCCAACTGGTGGCCATTTATGAAAAATAAGAATAGTATTAATCATACTAAATAAGGATAAAGCAAGCTGACACCTGAGTCAGCTTGCTTTTTTTCGACCATTATTCAAAATAAAATTGTCATTCAAAACAACAAAAAAGAGTTTCAACGATATTACCTCTGACTACCCTGAATAAACATCCAAGTTAATTTCTAGTGTTGTGTTTTATACTATTATGGTAAAATAAACTTTAAAATAAAAGAATATTTTAAAATTAATAAAAACTCTTTTATTTTAAAAACAAACTGTTATATAATAGAAAATATTCAACAGAGAAAAGAGGAACAGATTTTGGAACAGTTTGTCAACTGGCTTAGTGGGGTTATTTGGAGTCCAGCACTTATTTACTTATGTTTAGGAGTAGGTTTATTCTATACAATTGCAACAAGATTTCTTCAAGTAAGGCATATGAAGGACATTGTAAAGCTAACATTTCAGGGTGAAAAATCTGAAGCAGGTATATCATCGTTTCAGGCGTTAAATCTAGCATTGTCAGGAAGAGTAGGAACTGGAAACATTGCTGGGGTTGCAACTGCAATTGCATTTGGCGGACCTGGTGCAGTTTTCTGGATGTGGACAATTGCTTTCTTAGGAGCCGGTTCAGCATTTATTGAAGCCACTCTGGGTCAGGTATATAAGGTAAAACAAGATGGCCAATTCCGTGGTGGTCCTGCCTATTACATAGAAAAAGGATTAAAAATGAAATGGTATGCGATTTTATTTGCGGTTGTTACTGTCATTGCAACAGGAGCCCTTTTACCTGGTGTACAAGCAAATAGTATTGCCTCCGGTATTGAAAATGCATTTGGAATTAGTCCACAAATTACCGGTGGAGCATTAGTCGTTTGCCTAGCAATCATTATCTTTGGCGGCGTAAAACGGATTGCTCGTGTGGCAGAATTCATTGTGCCTTTTATGGCAATAAGCTATATTCTTGTTGCTGTTGTCATAGTATTAATGAATATTTCTGCATTACCGGGTGTTGTCAAACTTATCTTTTCAAGTGCATTTGGGACAGATGCTGCATTCGGTGGAATCCTAGGTGCCGCAATTTCTTGGGGAGTCAAACGTGGTATTTATTCTAATGAAGCTGGACAAGGTACTGCACCGCATGCTGCAGCAGCAGCAGAGGTATCACACCCTGCCAAACAAGGGATTGTTCAAGCGTTTTCAGTCTATATCGACACATTATTTGTATGTTCTGCAACGGCCTTTATGATTCTAATCACCGGCATGTACAATGTTGCTCCGGAAGGAAAAGCAGAAATTGTCAATAATCTTGGAAGCATTGAACCAGGTCCTGCCTATACACAATCTGCTGTAGAATCTGTGTTCCCAGGCTTTGGAGCTCCATTTGTGGCAATCGCCCTGCTATTCTTCGCCTTTACGACCATCATGGCCTATTATTATATGGCAGAAACAAATCTTGCCTATATAAATCAAAAAGTGAAGCGTGTCTGGACAGATTATCTTCTAAAGATCGTAATGTTAGGAATGGTATTTTACGGTAGTGTGAAAACAGCAGGTCTTGCCTGGACATTAGGAGATATTGGTGTTGGAAGTATGGCCTGGTTAAACCTTATTGCTATACTACTCCTTTCAAAACCAGCATTTGTCGTTCTTCGAGATTATGAGTCCCAGCTTAAAGCTGGAAAAGACCCTGTTTTTGACCCTGTTAAGCTAGGACTTAAAGATGCTGACTTCTGGGAGCATGAATATTCTCATGGAATTGAAGAAGAGGAAAAAACAGGTTGATTTCTCAACTATGATAATAATAAGGGACTGACTTTATCACAAAGTCAGTCCCTTATTACATTTACCCATTCAATATATCTCGTACTCTTCATTTTATTGTTTTGAAACTTTTTGTTTCAATACACGTACATTAATAAATGGTATGGGACAAGAGATTTTCCCTTTTATTAAAAATAGCATTATAATGTACATATGATAAAAGATTGAGGAGTGAAAAGTGTGGGTGTAACTCTTAGTAAAGGACAAAAAGTAGATTTAACGAAATCTCACCCAGGTTTGCAAAACGTCGTCATCGGCTTGGGTTGGAGTGTTAATCAGCAAGGATCGAATTTTGATTTGGATGCTTCGTCCTTTTTATTAGGTGAAGCGGGTAAGGTGAGCAGTGATTTGGATTTTGTTTTTTATAATAATCCGATAGGTGGAAATGGTTCAATCATTTACAGCGGTGACAACCGGATTGGTTCAGGCGCGCGGGATGATGAACAAATAAGGATTGATTTAAAAAGTGTTCCCGCCCAAATTCACCGAATCGCCTTTACAATTACAATTCATGATGCTATAGCGAAACAACAAAATTTCGGACAAATTTCCGATTCCTATGTGCGTATTTTTAATGAGCAAACAAATGAGGAATTAATACGATTTAACCTTGGCAGGGATTTTACTGTTGAAACTGCAATTGTGGCAGCGGAACTGTATCGTCATAATGGTGAATGGAAGTTTAATGCTATCGCCAGCGGCTTCCAAGGTGGATTATCCGCTTTATGCCGTAACTTCGGTGTCACGGTTGATGATCCTCCAGTGAACGCGCCACCTATTCAACCCAATTTTCAACAGAGTCCTAGTAATAATAATTCGTTTCAACCAAGTAATCCATATAATCAAAACACAAATTCTACTAATGCCTATCAACAAAATCAAACCAATCAAAATCCTTATCAACAAAACCAAACGTTGCAGCCTGCCTATGGGTATCCGACACAGTCACAGCCATCTACACCAAATAGAAACCAGTCGTATGGTGGAGATGATATTGC
>JAIMAD010000319.1 GCA_023512145.1 Bacillus sp. (in: firmicutes)
TCACCCGATACTTGCGATACCGCATATCCCAGTATCTTTTCTTCTCTTTTTACATTTTTTTATTAAACTAACTTTTTTTAAACCTCGTCCCTTTTTGAAGTATCGGGTACATTTATTACCCCCATCACCATCGAAAAAGAATTCATCATTTCCAAGTAAACACACCACTCTTGCGTTTGCTGCCGCCACTTCTGTCCTACTTTATAAACGATTACTGGGTTTTATTATGCTCATTTTAGCTTTTTTGGCAGGATTCTCTCGCATTTGGATGGGTCAACATTTCCCTTCTGATATCGTTGGCAGTGCCTTACTTGGAAGTTTAACTTCTATTCTTGTATCCATTACTAGAATGATCTGGGATCCTCTGATAGATCGAGTTATCCATTCTTACAACCGTTTCTGTTCATTAGGACGATACCACTAACAATTTTACAAAAAGGGTAATTCCACTGGATGGAATTACCCTTTTATATTTTTTTTCCTGTTCTATCATTCAAAAAAGGACGAAACTATTTACCAGGAGAATTAATAAACTGTTTTATCAAACGATTTAATTGCTTCGCAGCTTTTGTAGGCAGCTGATGCTTTTCTTTTGGAAGGAACTTTAACTCACTAGATGGTAATTTTTCATGCAATAAGTTGGCATACCCATGAAATGACTTATCTTTCGTACCATAAACGAGCAAAATCGGAAAATAAATACTTGTTAACCGACTGGTGCAATTGTACTGTAAACAATAACGATAGTACTGCTCAATATTTCTTGCATCCCCTTTTAATGCTTCTTTAAACAACTCCTTGAACATCACTTGTTTATTCGCATTTCCCCATGAAATTGCAGAAGCTAGAAAACGTACAGCCCCGGCTTTAACAAGAATCCTAGCGAAAGAAACCCTCTTTTTTAAATACCAATCCCCAACTTCAGACATGCCGCTAATGACAATGCCTCCTAAGGCTATTTCGGGGAATGTTAGTAAAAATTCTAATACAATCGAACCTCCCGTTGAATATCCACATAGGAAGGCTTTTGGAATTCTTAGATGGTCCAATAACCGTTTAATATCTTCAACAATTAGCGGATACGTTATTGGTTGTACGGAGTACGAACTTCTTCCATGGCCCCTAATATCGAAGGTGATAACTTTAAACCTTTGAGATAATTCCTCTATCTGATACCGGAAATTCGCGCTTGTTAGTAGCGGCGGATGTATAAAAACAATCGGAGTCCCTTCTCCTTTAACGGTATAATACAGACTGATCCCATCCACATCCACCATTGGCATGTGTCTACTCACCTCAATAAATTAATAAACTAACACCTAAACGTACTGAGCTTTAATTACTTTCAGGGTCTAAAATTATTGGCAACCCAGTAATAGATTATATAGTTAGTATTTATCTTAGTTTTTTTAAAATACATGAATCCACTATGTTTTTGACATGTAATAAATTTATTGGGAATTTTTGTTTCATATCAATGCTAGAGAGTTACAGTTATTCTCTTCTTTTCTTTAAAATAAACCCAATCTTTGAACCCTATTTTCTTGAGTTGAACTCGTACGGATTCAAGGTCATCCCCGACTCTTTCAGGATCATGCGCATCCGAACCAAAAGTTACCTTTACTCCGTAGTGCAATGCCTTCTCTAATATGTCATCAGCTGGGTACCAGCCCCCGACGTCTTTGGTTTTCCCCGAAGTGTTGATTTCAATGGCGATATCGTGCTCGCCAATCACCTTCATCGTATGTTCAACCACAGCGGTTTGGACGGATGAAAAGGCAGGGTAGTATCCCTTCATTGCATCAATATGACCAAGAATTTGAAACATCCCGCTTCGAGCGGATTGCTCGATCAGCGAATAGTATGTTTCTTTAGTACGGATTTTTTCTTTGGTACTCAGCCCGTCCCAGCGTCCTTTTCTAAAAATGCTTATTCCATCTACATGATGGATAGAGCCAATGATGTAATCAAAGGGATATAGGTCAAAATTGAGTCGATAATCTTCTACAAGATTTGGAAAGAAATCTGCCTCAATCCCTAGTAGGACTTCAATTTTTCCAGCATACATATTTTTTAGACTTAGCACTTCATTCACGTATTCAGGAAATTGACTTTTTGGCATAGTGATATGAGGATAGGGCTGATCTTCATCACTTGAAAAATAGGGGGTATGATCAGATATTCCGATAATATCCAACCCTGAGTCAATCGCTGCTTCAATATAGTCACGTATTTTTCCACGTGCGTGTCCACAGCGGTCGTGATGAGTGTGTAAATCAAATTTTGTAGGCGAATACGAATTATTCATCTTTTGTCACCTCTGTTAGTAGTTTTTGCATAGTGTTTAAGTTATTTTAACATATTATGAAAAATTTCCGTAAAAATAGCCACACCCATCGCTAATTAAACCGTGTGCGATTTTCTATTCCAATAGAGTTTTCAAAAAATAAGGAAGTGCTTGAATTAGAAGATGCACTAATATTTTCGGGAACTTTTTAGAAGGACAAAGCGTTCTTTAAGTTTGCTATATATGTCACAATATACATTACCCTATCACTATGAGACCAAGTATGATGAAATGGATACGATTTCACACTGTTACATAGACATACTCCAAATGGGAGGGTACCTTGAGGATGGAATTCTTATTTGAACTTATTGCGGCAATACTGATGGGATTCTCCCCAAAATCTAGAATGGAGAAAAACATGGAGAAACTAAAACAGGAGGAATGGTTTCTTTCTCTTTGTGAGGATTATCGCTACCAGCATATCCTCTCTCATAGCAAAAAAGTAAAGCGAACTCTTTGCAACAACCAAATGGTGGAGCAATTACTTAGTAACATTCAAGAACGAGAATGGTTCATCGAGATAGTCAAACAGGAACACGAGGTTTATGTGAAATTAAATTGACCTACTTTTCCGGAAATATCCTGTTGTTCAATGTTGTTGTTCTAAATCAAAAGAGAATTGGATCTAAGTAACGGGTTCCGTTTCTATCACAAAACGTTAATTTGCACTTGAAAATGCAAATCCTTTTGCAAGATAAAATTTAGGGCAATTTGTAAGGCTAGAGTAATGAAAGGACAGTAGAAATAGCAAGGGTTTATCCCCTTGCTATTTTTCCTTTCAATGGCTAATTCTTCTGATTGCGAATGACGATTTATACTTATCATGAGAATTCATAGGCGGAGAATTTCCTGCTAATGTATTTAGGGGAACCTTAAGAAGCGGATATAAGCGGAGATATTCCGCTTAACTTCTCTAAATAAGACAAAAACTAAAGATTTGGATATTATAAACGGAAAAACTCCCCTTATTTTTAAGGAAAAATGGTTATTTCCCAATTTAGCCGGAATTTTTCCGTTTATTTTTCAGATACCGTAATTATGGTGCCTGACACCCGATTCTTCTTCCCTATCGCAACATAACCCCAGTAAGAAAGGTTAAAAATACATGTGTTCCAAGTTTGACGGTTGGTAGCGCTGGTGTGTCTTTAAGTGGGTCGAGGCAGACGATGTCCATTGCCAGTACTTTTGGATGCTTGGCAGCTACTAGGACACCGTCCAGTAGTTCTGCTGAAGTCATCCCACCAGGCGTTGATGCCGGTACACCTGGTGCATAGGCAATATCAAGGACGTCCATATCTATCGTTAAATAAATGGTGTCAACCTTCGCAGCTAGCTCGTCTAAACAAGACTCAACCGTTTCTTCAATTCCCTTTTTTCTTGCTTGGCGGAGTGTGAAATAGTTGACACCTTGTTCATCCGCATAAGTCTTTAACTCTTTCGTATTAAAAAAACCATGCAAACCGATATTGTACATATTACTGCCTTCCACAACGCCACTTTCAATCAAGTTGCGCATTGGTGTCCCGTTGGATGGACCGTTGTCAGACATATCCCGTAAATCAAAATGGGTATCAAACTGGAGAATACCGATTTTTTCAAGCGGTTTTGCTTGCTTCATCCCTTTAACCATCATCGCTGTAATCGAATGATCACCACCAATTGCACACACCTTTGCACTCTTAAAATGCTGATGAAGAGTAGTAGAAGCTTCGACAATATTATCATGGCAGCGCCGGATATCCGTAACGTGCATGGGAACGTCTCCCGCATCTAGTGCTGTTAGTTCAGACAATTCCATGTTCTCATCAAGATTATAGGTCGAAAAGCTTTTCCAAGCGCGCCTAAACGCATCGGGAAAATCAGACGCACCTGACGGACTAATTGATGACCGGGAAAGTGGGACGCCGACGATGACAACATCAGCATCCTTACTTTTCTCAGGATTGGTCGAAGCCGTCAGCGACTGAATCCATTCATGGACCTTGGTTACCTCTGCCCCGTAATCAGGCCTGACCCAGGTAAAACTGGGTGGATTTAATTTAGGATAGAGAAAGCTCTTCAACTAATTGTCCTCCCTTGACAACCACCCGACCATTTTTCACAACTGTATCTGTATGGTTGACCCCATAGGAGTATTGCAGCAACATATAATTTGCGACATTAAAAATCGTGATGTCTGCTTTTTTACCGACCTCTAAGCTGCCAATTGTGCTACCACGATTAATAGCATGTGCTGCATTAATGGTTGTTGCAGTTATCACCTCTGCAGGTGTCATTCCCATTTTCAAACAACCTAGATTCATAATAAATGGCAGGGAGACAGTTGGTGATGAGCCTGGATTACAATCTGTAGATAGTGCCACTGGAACCCCTAAATCAACCATTTTTCGTCCGTTGGCTGACTCAGCCATCAAAAAGTAGGCCGTTCCTGGCAGCAATACGGCAACTACACCTTTTTCAGCCATCGCCTTCATCCCTTTTTCCGAAGCCCGCAATAAATGATCTGCTGAAATCGCACCAATACTCGCTGCAAGCTCTGCTCCCTCATAGGGCTCTATTTCATCGGCATGGATTTTTGGCATTAAACCGTAGCGTTTCCCTGCTTCAAGAATCTGCTCCGACTGCCCTGGTGTAAAAACGCCTTGTTCACAGAAGACATCATTAAATTCGGCCAGTCCAAGCTTGGCTACCTTTGGAATCATTTCTTCAATCAGCAGCCTTACAAATTCATCTGGAGTTTCTTTATACTCCTTTGGCACGGCATGTGCACCCATAAAGGTGGAAACGACATCAATCGCATGCATATCATTTAATTGTTTAGCCACTTCAAGTTGCTTTAGCTCTGTTTCCCATTCCATCCCGTAGCCGCTTTTTGCCTCAACCGTGGTGACGCCGTGACGCAAGAATTGATTTAAGCGCTGATAGCTTTCATGAAAAAGCTCTTCATGTGTTGCCGTTTGTGTTCGTCCTGTCGTTGCATAAATTCCACCGCCACTGTTCATGATTTCCATATAGGTGGCCCCTTGCAATCGCATATTAAATTCATTTTCCCGGCTGCCGGCAAAAACGAGATGTGTATGTGGGTCGACAAGACCTGGTGTAACCAGTTTTCCACTTGCATTCACAACATCAGCC
>JAIMAD010000320.1 GCA_023512145.1 Bacillus sp. (in: firmicutes)
GCTTCCTATGGACGTTTTTTTAAAACAACCATTCTTCGACTAATTTCTTGTTATCTCAACACTAATTAAACGTTTGGTTAAATATAGCTTCAACCCGCTTCAATACTGGTTTTTCACATTTTTTTTAGAAGAAGATTGTCGAGGGCTGCCCTAAAATAATTAAATCATTGGACTTAAAAAGGCAGAGGAAAATTGCCCTCCGCCCTACTTTCATACTTTACCGCTTTAAACTTTAGTTGAGTGTGGTATACCCTAATTTCTCAACTAGGAAGCAAGAGAACCGTCCCCACGCTTCCCTTATCCCGCTTTCTTCAGTTCCTTATTTCCTATCCGTTTTAATTTGTTCCAGCCGATCCTGTTCCCTTTTAGGGCTGCGAGAATCGATTTCCAGGTAATAAAAAGCAATAAGTAACGATAGACAATTCTTTGGAGAAACAGGGTCATCAGTGGTTTCGGGCTAAGCTTCTCCATCCTAAACGCTAGTAAACTAATCAGGAGGTCCGTGATAAAGTAACAGCCAAAAACAAATAATGACGTTTTCACATCTCCCACTATGATTCCTAAAATAAACAATAAATCTAACAATGGTGCAAATAATGGGACGACAAATTGAAACAGCAGCATATTGGGAAGTGCAATGAATCCTAATGGTTTTTGCTTTATTGCCCCAAATGCTTTCTTATGCTTCCAAAAGCATTGTAATGTTCCAAAGGTCCATCTAAATCGCTGTTTAAGAAATTCTTTAACTGTTTCTGGTGCCTCTGTATAGGCATATGCATGCTCATCGATTATTATTTTGTGACCCTGTCGCAGCATACTTAAAGTCAGATCGGTATCCTCTGCCAATGTGGTGGTGGAAAAATAACCAAGCTCTTCAATTACCTGTTTGCGCCACGCCCCAATGGCTCCTGGAACAACCGTCACACAATTCAAGGTGGCAAAAGCACGTTTTTCCAGATTAAACCCGGTTACATACTCAACATGCTGCCAGGCTGTCAATAAATTGTGCACATTTCCAACCCTCACATTCCCGGATACTGCTGCAACTTTTTTATCTACAAAGTGGCGGATAAGCAGTGAAATGGCTTCAGGCGGGACAATGGTATCCGCATCGATAGCAACAATGATGTCGCCCACTGACCTTTTGACCCCCATATTAATGGCCGATGCTTTTCCTCCGTTTTTCTTATGTAGCATGTGAACCTTTTCATTGTCAGAGAATTGCTCTGATACTTTCAAAGACGTCTGATCCATGGAGCCGTCATCAACCACGATGATTTCAAAGCCTGGATAATCGCTTTTCAGAATCGACTGAATCGTCCTGTTTATCACTTTCTCTTCATTGTAGGCAGCAATGATGACACTCACAAGTGGAGTAAAGGAACCTCCCGGTTGCGGGTATTGAGCGTTCTTTTTATGTTTAAATGATATACAGGCAAGAATCAAAAGGCGCAGAACCAAAATGAAAAGCGCAACATAAAGCAAAGTGGAAATAAGATGTTTGAAGTTCTCTATATTGAACAACATCACTTTGGTGCTTTGCATGAGCGGGGTTTCCACCTCTGGTACCGGAGATAGGATGCTACTTTGGCTTTCATCCATCAGCTTACTGATTGTCACAAATGTATAGCCTTTGCTATGCAATTGTTCAATCAACTCTGGAAGAGCCTGAACGGTTGCCTCCCTGTTTCCACCCCCGTCATGAAGCAAAATAATATCACCACTTGATACCTGGTTGAGTACATTTTCAACAATGGCCTTGCTATCACGTAGCTTCCAGTCATTTGCATCAATATCGTAATTCACGGTAACATAGCCCATTTGAGAGATGTCGCGCATTCTTTGAAAAGACGACTGAAGATACTTTGCTTCTTCATCTCCATATGGAGACCGGTATAATAAGGATGTATGGCCAGTTATCCCTTGAATAATGCGTTGAGTACTATTCAATTCAAGCTTTAACTGCTCATCCGATAGTTGATTTATATCTGGATGTGAAAACGTATGGTTGCCAATCTCATGGCCATCCCGATACATCTGTTTAACGATATCCTGTTGGAGCATCGCCTTATTGCCAATGATAAAAAATGCCGCCGGTATTTGATATTGTTTCAGGATTTTCAATATATCTTCCGTGTATTCAGGGTCGGGCCCGTCATCAAAGGTTAAGACGATCTCTTTATCGGTAGGATTGCTTAACCGTTCAATTTCTGAGGATTTGGGATTTTTTACATAGGTTTCACTTGTAATGAAACCAGCATCATCAAATTGTAGGTTACGTTCGCCTTCGTCCCCGTTCTCTTTAGCACGAAATATATTCCCTTCTCCAGTGCTATAGATATTGTCTCCGTTTTGGATCGTAAGCAATTCTTCCGTCGTTTTTCCTTCTAAAATATCCCAAATAGAGGGGTCCTCCGTTCCCAGACGCCATAATGCGATTCCCGGTGTCCCAGCCTGGGCAGACATTTTCAACTGGTTATAGAAGGTCACACTATCCAAAAACCTGATTTCATGTACCTTGTTGTTATCGCTATATTTAAGATACGGTGTTTGGCTCATGTCATCCCATTGTATTTTCAGGTCTGCTTTTTCCGCTAGCCTTGTGACATCATCAAATGATAGGGCCTCCCCAGCTTGTTTGCTATCCCAATCCCAATCATATCCATAATTGCCCAAACCAACAATTAGCTTGTCCTTGGATATACGAGAGAGGTTTTCTTCAAACCATTTAGACGAAGCAATTGGGCCAGGATTAAGGACATTCTCATCGTATGACATCAAAATGATTTGATCAGCATGATTTTCCAGTGTTTTGTAATCGAACGCCTCATTTGCCGGTGGCACATCAATGGATACTGAAAGGCCATCTGCATGAAAAACCTTGTAAAGGTCCCTCATAAAATAGGTCAATAAATCTCGATCATTCGTGCTGATATTCTCAAAATCAATATTTATTCCATCAAAGTCATGTTTTTTAATTTGTGTATGTAAATTTTTTATCAATTTCGCCTGTTCTTTAGGCGAATTCAACAGCTTATGTATCGTTTCTTGGTTCCACTTGCCATTTCGTTCATTGTTAATTAATGGCACAACTTTAACGTTATTCTTTTTTGCTAGTTCCGCTATTTCCATTTGAATATTGCTTTCAATTTCCAGATCAGGAGTTAAACGAAACCATTGGGGAATCAACACATCGATCGTCTTAATATTACGCCTTAATGAACGTTCACTATTTTTATCCCAATTAACATGGAAAGCATACACATCTTGGTTGTAGCTCATCTTTTCTTGGAGAAATTTTTCGTTCCTATCAGGTTTTAACGAAGTAGCAGAAGTGGCGCTTACTTCGTTTGGAGAAATATGTGAAAATTCATTCGTTTCTTTTGTCTCTACTTTTGGCATGACCGGATTAAAATAGATGCCTAACCCAGACATGAATAGGAGCATACAGGAAAGGATGACCACTAGAGCGAATGAACAGATCAATACGCCCCACCTTTTGTTTGATTTCGTTTCAAAAATGAATTGTTTATCAAGGTGTACAACCGCTTTTTTATTCTTTTTGTACATTGTCTGCTCCCTACTTTACATTCTTATTTGCCTTCACTTATAAACTTTAGACAAACTTCCACATGCCCACTTTTAACCACATATCTTTTTACTGGCAAGTTAGAAAAGAATGTTAAAAACTTCACAAATTTTAACAGGACTTTAAAATTCCGCATTCTAATCAGCATTAAAAACAAATGGATCCCAAAGTTTCCAATACCTCCTGAGATTCTAGAATACTTGAAATGAGGCACAAACACGTTTTAATTTGTTTTTACCTTTTATTAGGAACCATTCCTAAAATGATAGCTTCCTTATTTGTTATCCAAGAGTAACAGTAGACTAGTAAACAATAAATAAGCTGATATGCTCAGTTTTTAATAGATAAAATCAGCAACGGCTTTCTCTAAGTCTTAACTCCTATATATTATCTAAAAAACGGAAATTTATTATTTGGAATTTGCATAGCAGGACAATATACCCATTATTTCTAGGATGAAAGTATGGGTTTTCCTTTTATATTATGTCCCAATTTATTTATTAAGGGATAAACCTCTGATTAATTGTAAGAACACCTTTAGTAGATAGGTCCATTTTGGCGATTTATCTATATGAAATAAGTATTATCTAAAGGTTCCCATCGTCAAAAGGGGTCATCCTGCCTAGCCAATATTGGTTTATTATTGACATTTAAAGTCAAAAATCGACATTTTTCTAGTAAATTTGCAGAATATCTTATTATTATTTTAGATGATAGACTTAAATAAGATTAGCATAAAGGAAGTGTGAGCATGGAACAGGAGCACAACTCTCCTAAGCATAAAAAAAAGCGGCTCGGGTTTAAAATTACAATTGGAGTCATTTTGCTTCTTATTGTAGGTGCAGGAGTGTACGGCTTTTCAGTGTATAACTCTGTTGCCAGTACACTCAAACAAACACATGTACCACTTAACCGTTCAGAATCCGAAAGGCGTGTAGTCGATTTGACTAAGAAAGACCCGATTTCCATCCTATTGCTTGGTGTTGATCAACGCGAAGGAGACCGCGGACGTCCGGATTCATTGATTGTATTAACAATCAATCCTGCCGACAAATCTGTAAAACTAGCAAGTGTTCCTCGTGACACACACACCGAAATAATTGGGAAAGGAACAAAGGATAAAATCAACCATAGTTATACATATGGCGGGATCGATATGACAATCAAAACGGTTGAAAGTTTCCTAGATATTCCCATTGATTACTTCTTGGAAGTCAATATGGAGGGTTTTAAAGACATTGTAGATGCGGTTGGCGGGATTACAGTGAATAACACCCTAGACTTTACATATGAACGGATAGACTTTCCTGTTGGCCCATTGCAATTGAATGGTGAGAAAGCCCTAAGTTATTCGCGAATGCGCGATTTAGATCCAAAAGGTGATACTGGACGGCAAGAACGCCAGCGTAAAATTATCCAAGCTATTATCAAAGAAGGCGCATCCACAAAAACACTGGCAAACTACGGAAACATATTAGGTGCCATTGGCAAGAATGTGAAAACCAATTTAACATTTGATGAAATAAAAGTGATCCAAGCGAACTATAAGGAAGCACGGCATCACTTAGAACAATTTCAAATAAACGGCAGTGGCAAAGAAATAAAAGGTGTCTATTACTACTTTGTACCTGAAGCTGAACGCACAGAGCTGTCAAAAACGCTTAAAGAGCATTTAACTATTGAATAGAAGCATGGGTAGAAGCATGGGGACAGTTCTCTTGCTTCCAAAATGATAAAACGTAGAAGCATGGGGACGGTTCTCTTGCTTCCAAAATGATAAAACGTAGAAGCATGGGGACGGTTCTCTTGCTTCCAAATGATAAAACGGCTGCCA
>JAIMAD010000321.1 GCA_023512145.1 Bacillus sp. (in: firmicutes)
AAATATGACCGACTACCCGACAATCTTTTTTCCAATGAAATAAAAGCCTTAAATGACAGGGATTGTAGCGTTTTTAATCAAACGTTTGTTTAGTTTTTTTAGCAAAGAAAATGATAATGGTACGGGACGTGTGGGATAGATTGATCTTTATACTATATAAAGAAACTATCAACCAACAAATTGAAAGCAATCATAAGATATTATTCTTTAATAATCGATTGATGTGTTTCACTACATATTTTGCATCTGCTCCTACTCCTCGAATTGTTGCAGAGGAAAAGGAACGTTGCCCTGAAAGTCCAACATAACATAAACCTTTAATGGATTTACTGATTCCCTTTGTTTGTAGAGGATGACCAGAATCATCAAGTGCTGTATACATCGGTTTTAAGTAATTTACATTTGGTCGAAACCCAGTAGCAAAAATGACGATATCCACTTTTTCTTCTTTCTGGTCTGACCATATCACCCCTTCTTCTGTAAAAGAAGTAAATAGAGATCTAGAATCAGGCTTCTGTTTTAGAAGGGCTTGTTTGTAAATACCTGTATCCAAAACAGATGTATGCATAGATAGTCCTTTTACAAAAGGAAGGCGATCCAAGCCAGAAACCGTCAACCAAAAGTGTATATCTCTTCCTAAAAAGAGCTGTGGGGTAAATGTAATTGGGTTGCGTGTCGCTATAGATACATTTGATGTTTGGGCTAATTCAAATGCTATCTGGACAGCAGAGTTGCCCCCTCCCACGACCACAATGCGTTGATCTTTGAAATCAGTTGTATTTTTGTATTGACTCGAGTGTATAATTCTTCCATTAAATAACTCTGTACCAGCAAACTCCGGTTGATAAGGATGGGCAAAGGCACCTGTAGCTGCTATTACAGTCTGAGCAAGATATACGTTTCCTTTGACAGTTTTGATTTGAAAAACACCTTCATTTTTACAAATTTCTGTTACTCTTTCGTTAGTCCGGACATTGATTTTGAAATGATCTGTATATTCCTGTAGGTAAGAGATGACTTCCTCTTTGATAGGATACCGACTTGGTTCTCCTGGAAATTCCCTTCCAGGGAGCGACGAGTAACGCGCCGGCGAAAATAACGTTAGGCTGTCATAATATTTTGGCCAAGAACCTGCCGTTTGTTTACTGTCCTCAAGCACAAGATAATTTAAACCCTGATTTTGTAAATGATACGCAGCAGCTAATCCTGCCTGTCCGGCCCCAATCACAATCGTATCAAATGGATTATCTAAATTATCCATAACAAACTCTCCTTATTGTATCGTATTTTAACGATATATCGATTAAAAAAAGAACATATAACCTTGAACTATATGTTCATTTACAACAATTAGTCAGTTGTGAAGAAAATCTCTGTAACAATTCCATCGCTTTGTTTTGGTTGGGGGAGTAATAAACTTCTTTTCCTTCCTTACGCGAATTCAGGAGTCCTGCTCTTTTTATGATTGCTAACTGTTCGGATGCTGTAGATTGGCCGATCCCAACTAGTTCAGCCACTTGGTTGACTGTTACTTCTTTGTTATCCATAAATAAAAACATAATTTCCTGTCTTTTTTCACTTGCAAGTGCTTTGAGGAATAGTTGAATATCTTCACTTAACATCAAATCGCCTCCATTTACAAAAAAACATATCGTTTTTTAACGATACATTAATTTATTTTAATCTTAATCTGTATTAATTTTTCTGTCAATGATTCTTTTAACATTTAATTCTCGACCAGACTATATGAAAAAGGCCACCCCTACATTTGCCCTATCTTAGTTAGAATAGATTTTCTGCTATCTTTAAAGCCTGTTAATCTGAAGGATCACAATTTCAAAGGAATTGAATAATCGGAGTGATGAAACTGCTCGAATGTTGGTGAAGAATGGTCGGTTTAAGGGATCAATGCTGTTGGTTAATTGCAAAATGATAAAAAGGCTACCAATAAAAAACGGTAGTCGTTTTTTCATTTTGGAAGCAAGAGAACCGTCCCCATGCTTCCTACTTGGATTCATAATGCATTTCAGCAAATTGTTTGTAACGTCGAACATCCACTAGCGTCAGTTTGTTTTCCTGGTTTCCGGGCATAAACAATGGAATTCCTCGACCGATTATGGATGGAGCAATTTGAATAATAAACTCATCAACTAGTTTTGCTTGAAGAAGCGGGTACAACACCTCACCCCCACCGACAATCCATATCCGTTTGCCCTCTTGATCCTTCAGGGATTTGGTGAAACCTACAATATCATCATTAATGAAATCAACTAAATCATTCGATCCAGACAATGAACGAGAAAATACATAACACTGCTTACCTTTATACATAAATTCTTGTGGTGAAAGAAGTAAGATTTGTTCGTACGTTTTTCTACCCATTAGAATTGTATCCACAGTTTTATAGAAATCCGAATAACCAACGTCTTCTTCACCTTCGGTCCCGATTAACCAATCCAATGAATGATTCTCACGCGCTAGGTAACCATCCACACTTATCGCTCCGTAAAATATCAACTTTCTCTTATTGCTCATATCATTTTCCTCCAGTATTAAGACATGTATGTTGAATTTTCCTGCATCGTTACTTCAATTTTACCCTTTAACCAAGCGAGGCACCCGTTTGTTGAATATGGCTTTTAGACTAGTAATTTTTATTTTTCCATTAAAGTATTACCTTTTAGCGGAACTTTAGCAACCGTTTTATCGACCTTGAGAAGCAAAGGCAGAAAGCGAATGGACGGTCTCTTGTTTTCTTTCTTTCCGATCCAAGAAACCAAAGCATATTTAGGAGTAAACGAATAAAGAGCAAATCGAATAAAACATGCTGTTATTAATCAATCGTTTGGCTAATCATCGGAGTGATGAAACTGCTCGAATGTTGGTGGAGATTAGTGGGTTTAAGGAGTCAATGCTGTTGGTTAATTACAAAATGAAAAAACGACTACCAATAAAAATTAGTAGCCGTTTATCATTTTGGAAGCAAGAGAACCGTCCCCATGCTTCCTACCCATGCTTCCTACCCATGCTTCCTAAAATGCCCAGTCTCCATTACGGAAAATAGGGACAATGGTGCCATCTTGTTTGATGCCATCAATATCCATCTTCTCAGAACCAATCATGAAGTCCACATGAACTATGGAAGTATTCATGCCATGAGCCAATAATTCCTCTTGGCTCATTTTCGTACCACCTTGAATCGAAGTAGGGTAGGCAGCTCCGATTGCTAAGTGATTGGAGGCATTCTCATCAAATAGAGTCGTAAAGAAGGTAATACCAGATTTAGAAATGGGAGATGGGTCTGGAACTAGGGCAACTTCACCTAAGCCAGTTCCGCCTTCGTTGTCAAAAACCATTTTTTTAATCGTTTCATTCCCTTTTTCAGCCGAAATATCGACGATTTTACCATCTTTAAAGTGCACTTCAATGCCTTCAATTAACGTCCCAGCATAGCTTAGTGGCTTTGTGCTACGTACTACACCTTCCATGCGATGTGTATCTGGAGCAGTGAAAACTTCTTCTGTAGGCATGTTGGCAATAAATTCTTCCCCTTTTGGATTATTACTTTCGGCACTAGCCCAAATATGGTTCTTTGGTAAGCCTAAAGTTAAATCCGTACCAGGTGCGGTGTAGTGCAACGCATCAAATTGGATTTCATTTAATTTTGCCGCCTTTTCATTCAACGTTTTTTTATGTTGATCCCAAGCAGCAATGGGGTCTTCCGCATAAACACGGCAGGTCTTAAAGATTTGGTCCCATAAGGCATCGACTTGTTCTTCGGAAGTTGTCAGGTTAGGGAACACTACTGCAGCCCAACCCGCTCCAGCAGCAGCGGCAACGGTCCATTTCAAATCATCATTTTGCGTTGCAATGCGTTGGACATGAAATGCTTTTCCCGCTACATTTTGATAGCTAGCAATTTTAGCAGGATCGACTTCATTTAGTAAGCCTGGATCACTTGATACGATCGAGAGCCGGCTGACACGATGATTTAATACATGGTCTTCGGATTCTTGAATTTCGTATTCAGGAATGTTGGTCAACACTTCTACAGGTTGATGTAGGTACTGTTGTTTGCTGATTTCGTCATCGGCCCATTTCACGATTACTTTTTCAGCGCCTAACGCATAAGCCTCTTTGGTGATTAATCGAGCCAAAGGAGCTTGATCAACGGTAATGGTCATTTTTATCCAATCACCTTTTTGAACATTGATTCCTTTCGCTGTTAATAGTTTTGCGTATTTCTGCAAATTTTCTTCAAAGTTTGGTAGGACCATTTTTTTTACCTCCAATAATTACTTTCTAATAACTATCCTAGCATAGTTGTTAGAAAATTTCCGCAAGTAAGTGATGTGTGGATGCGAGGGGGGAAGCATGGGGACGGTTCTCTTGCTTCCTCGGCTTGCGGTGCATGAATCCCAAACCTATTTTTATCCTTATTTAGGAGTAAACGAGAAAAGGACAAATCTGAGGATTTTCCTGATTAAACAGGCTGCTATCTCCACCTAATTCTCGACACTTTTCTTCTACACTAACTGGTTAAAAGTGCTGAATCAAGGGATTCATGGTGAATTTAATCAAACGTTTAAGTACTAAGTCTTTTTGGAGAAACAGGTCCAAGATTGTAAATAACTCAATTTTTTCACTAGTATTGCAGAATAGTAGCAAAACCAGAACCGATGTCATCGACACTCTTTTTTCTTAATAGGTAGCCAAGATTCATTTTTCAAAGATGATTGGAGCACAATTAATCAATCGTTTGGTTAATCATCGGAGTGATGAAACTGCTTGAATGTTGCTGAAGTTTAGTCGGTTTAAGGGATCAATGAGGTTGGTTAATTTCAAAATGATAAAAGTGCTGTCAATAAAAATTGGCAGCACTTTTATCATTTTGGAAGCAAGAGAACCGTCCCCATGCTTCACATGCTTCAATTGAGTGCGAGTTCATGTTATAATAATTGATCGGGTGCCAAGAAAAGCCTCCGCATAACGATAAAATATTGAGGTGTAAGACAATGAATAAACGATGGACGATTGGTAAAATTAAAGAATTTGTTGAGAACAATTCGGAAAGTAAGTTGCTAACAACGGAATATCACGGTTTTTCTCAAAATTTACTATTTAAATGTGCATGTGGTAGCAACTTTGAAAAAACATTTTCGAAATTTAAAAATAATAAGCAACGTAAATGTGATGTATGCCAACCGCCAAAAGCGACACGATAACCTATAGCGAATAAACGAAGTGCCGATTTCTATTAAAGAGAAGTTGGCACTATT
The DNA here is from genome assembly GCA_023512145.1 of Bacillus sp. (in: firmicutes). GTDB lineage: Bacteria > Bacillota > Bacilli > Bacillales > Cytobacillaceae > Neobacillus. Next base: position 5,280 of record JAIMAD010000321.1, read on the forward strand.
TTTATTTGTAGGGGGAAAAAATAGATTTAACACCACAATCAAATATCTCCATTTGTATGATTTCCTTTTATTAATTGTATTATTTCTGTATCTTATACAAATCTCACGCAGAC
>JAIMAD010000322.1 GCA_023512145.1 Bacillus sp. (in: firmicutes)
GCGGTGAGCCTCCTCGGCGAAAAGCGAAGATCAACCCTAAATAGTTTTTGTTTTAAAAGCAACAATCTCTTAGAAAATAGCCAAAATGTATTAATAAAGTGAAAGAACAACCTAAAATTTTGTTATCTTCGACTAGTTCCGTCCCATAACAGCCTAAACAATCGTTTGATTAAATTAACCTCAATGTCCTTTGAATATAGATTTTTACCTTTCTGAGTAGAAAAAGTATTGTCGAAGCCCACCGATGGTGCCTGACACCTAAGTGATGTTATGATAGGAGAAATAATAAAAAAAAGGGTTGGTGCCTTGAGCTATCACCTTAGCTATGGTGCCTTACACACTAGTAACTCTCAACTCCCAAAACAAGAAAGGAGATCACGATGCCCTCTTACATAAATGAACGAAATGGTGTTTTTCATGCTGTTTGTCCACTTGATTGCCCGGATCAGTGCGGATTACTTTTACATAAGGAAGACGGAAAGGTAATAAAAGTTGAAGGCGATTCACATCATCCGGTAACCAAAGGTTATATTTGTAACAAAGTGCGCAATATGACAGAGCGGATTTATGATGAAAACCGGTTAAAATACCCAATGAAACGGATCGGCGCCAAAGGTGAAGGAAAGTTCACAGAAATAAGTTGGGAGGAAGCACTGTCCACCATTACTTCCAAATGGCAAGAGCTTATCGAAACAAATGGACCAGAAAGCATTCTTCCCTACAGCTTTTATGGAAACATGGGAAGACTTAGTGCGGAGGGAATGGACCGCCGTTTCTTCAACAGTTTGGGTGCTTCACAACTAGATCGAACCATCTGCTCAACCGCTGGTACTGTAGTATATAAATATACAATGGGTGGCAGTATCGGGATTGACCCCGAGGAATCGATTCATTCGAAACTGATCATCTTTTGGGGCATTAATGCCGCTAGCACAAACATGCATCAGGTCGCCCTGGCTCAACAAGCCCGCAAACAAAACGGCGCCAAAATCATCGTTATCGATGTCCATAAAAATCAAACTGGTAGATTAGCAGACTGGTTTATTCCGATTTTACCAGGTACAGACAGCGCTCTCGCCTTAGGTATGATGCATATTTTATTTGCCGAAAAGATGATCGACGAAAACTTTCTCCAAAAATATACCGTCGGACACGTTGAGTTGCGTCAGCATGTCGTCGGTTATGACCCTAAAACGGTTTCCGAAATTACCGGTGTGCCTGTTGAAGATATCTATAAACTGGCAATGATGTATGGCGCAACATCACCTTCCTTTATTCGAATCGGCAACGGACCACAGCACCACGACAATGGAGGCATGTTCGTTCGGACCATTGCATGCCTTCCTGCCCTCACCGGACAGTGGCTTGTAAAAGGCGGCGGTGCCATCAAAGGAAATTCTGCCTATCTTGCTCCAAATACTGAAAGTTTGCAACGGCCTGACCTTTTGAAAAATAAACATACCCGTGTGATTAACATGAACTTACTAGGTGAAACGCTACTTTTAACAGACCCACCTGTGAAATCACTCTATGTGTACGGAACAAACCCAGCGGTCGTAGCACCTGAGTCCAATAAGGTCAGAAAAGGACTTGGGCAAGAAGATTTATTCCTTGTCGTCCATGATTTATTTTTAACAGAAACAGCCAAATATGCCGATATCGTCTTGCCTGCAACATCATCCTTCGAAAATACAGACTTTTACACATCGTATTGGCATCAATATATTCAACTTCAGCAGCCAATCATTGCTCCATATGGGGAGGCGAAATCGAATGTCGATGTCTTCCGATTGCTTGCAAAAGGGATGGGTTTCACTGATCCCTGCTTTGGAGAGAGCGAAGCAGAAATGATTGCCGGGGCGCTTGCTAATCCAAGGAATCCTTATCTGCAAGGAATTACTTACGAAGCTTTAGTACAGCAGGAATATATGAAAGCGGCTGTAAAACCATTGTTCCCTGGAATACTAAAAACTCCGAGCGGAAAAATTGAGTTGTATTCAGAACGTATGAAATTGGATGGGTACCCACCAATACCCACATATGTACCTTTATTTAATGACGGGGATCACCCCTATCAATTTATACCTGGTCCAAATCACAATTTCTTGAATTCTACCTTTTCCAACAATCAAAAGCACATCACATTGGAAAAAGAACTCCGTTTGACTATGAATTCTAAGGACGCACTTGTGATGGGCATTGAAAATGGAGATACTATTCGGGTCTGGAACAACCGCGGGGAATGTGAACTAAAGGCTTCTGTGGGGGATAACGTTCTTCCTGGAGTCGTCGTCACGCAAGGACTGTGGGCGGATACGACGGGCATAGCAGATTCAAAGTCCGCAAAACAGCTAGTTAACTCACTAACCCCCGACCGCATCGCCGATATGGGAGGCGGTGCTACCTTCTTTTCAGGACGAGTGAGTGTCGAGAAAATATAGCTAGTGCCTGACACCAAGGGGTGTCAGGCACTAGCCTTATACCCCTTCCCCATCATTTCGTGGACGTTATGCACGGTGACGTAGGCATTTTGATCAATGTCATTAATAATACTTTTTAACTGGACGATTTCCTGCTTATTGATGACGATGTATAGCACTTCTTTATTCTGCCCGGTGTAACCGCCACGCCCATCCAACACGGTTAAACCCTGCGACATTTTAAGGGTGATAGTAGCCAAGACTACTTCGGGTGAATTGGAAATAATCATGACGGCGACTTTTTCATCCAGCCCTTCGACGATGAAATCAATCGCTTTCGCCCCAATGTAAACAATAAGCAAGGTATACATCGCTTTCTCTAATCCAATGATAAAGACGGAACAGGCCACGACGATAATATCAATAATTAACATCCCTTTTCCAATGCTCCACCCTAAAGATTGGTTAGCCATCCGTGCGAGGATTGTCGAACCCCCAGACGTTCCACCCACACGAAAAATTAATCCCAGTCCAACACCGACTAACAAGCCAGCAAAAATCGACGCCAAAAAGGTATCCTCTGTGATCCGGTTTCCACTATCCTCTGTTAAAAGTAAAAAACCAGAGCAGGCTGCAATTGACAAAAGCGTATAAACAAATGTTCTTTTATCAAAAAACTTATAACCAATTGTTAACAACAGCAAATTTAGAACTAAGTTGACCACACCTGGTGACCATTGGAACAGATAGTGTGTAATAATCGTAATCCCTAAGATACCGCCTTCTGAGAGCCGGTTTGGAATCGTAAAATAATTGACACCCACGGCGAAAATAAGGGCACCAATTAAAATAAATAGAATATCCTTCAATGTTTTCTTCATATAATGTCATCCTTTGTAAATCGAGCGCAAACCCAAGTATTCTAACTAGTTTTCTTCAATAATGATACAACAAAATAGCTTAATCTACTATGCTATTTTTTGTGCTAACTAGTGAAAAATAGAAAGAACCCAGGCATCTTTTTAACCTTGGTTCCCTTCACTAAGAAAATTTCTCTCAAGTCACTAATCCGCCCAAACGCTCTCCTCGATCTCATTAACTGAATCAGTCAGATCTTGGAACGAGATTGGTTTACGAATAAAGTATCCTTGAATAATATCGCAGTCCAACATCAACCATTCGTTAAACTGATTCTTGTCTTCAATCCCTTCAATAATCACCTGTAAACCAAGATTATGGGCCATTTGAATAATCGGCGAAATAACGCCTCGATGCTGTTTGTTTTTCAATAAACTAAAAACAAATTCGCGGTCAAGCTTGATAAAATCAAGCGGTAACTTTATCAAATCTGAAAACGAGAAATAGCCATTTCCAAAATCATCTAAGGCAATAGTAAAACCCATTTCCCGCAACGAATGTAATTTTTCATTCACCGTTTTCGTCGTATAGATCTCAATATTCTCAGTGATTTCCAAGGTGATTTGAGTAGCATTAACTTTGTAACGCTCAAGAATTTTTGCCACTCTAGGAATGAGCGAATCAAGTAAGAGCTGATTCACCGATAGGTTAATCGAATACTTGATACTGCGCAGATTTTGGCTGGAAATATTCTTACAAACTTCTTTGAAAACCCAGAAAAACAGACTCGTTAACATGCCTGCTTCCTCAGCATAGCTAATAAATTCAACCGGAGAAATTTCACCCAAACTTGGATGATTCCAACGGATTAATGCTTCTGCGCCGATGATTTTTTTTTGCTCCAAACCATACTGTGGTTGGTATAAAACATATAGTTTCTCCTTCTTGAGCGCATACGGAAGGTCATTTTCAATTAACACTTTTCGGTAGGAACTGCTATTTAAACCACCTGAATAAAAAGCAATTTCATTTTCGCCAATTTCCTCAGCTTCATACATTTGCATTTTTGCTAGTGTCTGCAGCTCCACGGGCGATTCAGATCCATAAGGATACATACAAATTCCCATCGTACTACTCACCAAAAAATGATGAAAATCGATTGTATATGTGTCCGAAATTGATTGAATAATGCGCTCGCAGATTACTTGGCAATCATGTTCGGTAATATCTGCTATTAATAGAACAAAATCCGTTCGATTTACGCTTATCACTGTATCAATATCTCGCAACGTATGATGTAATCGCGTTAAAATCTTACTGGCAAGAACGGTTTTCATTTCATCGTCTTTATTCTTTGATAACTCTACTGGCAAATGTAATCGTAGGTAACAAACGGCCATCGACCTTTGATACCTCTTACTGAAAGCTAATGTTAAACTGAGGCGTTCATTTAGTAATTCAATTTTCGATAATCCACTCTTTTTATCTTCATTTTCCATCGAAGAACCACCTCATCTTAAAAACAAACTTTATTAGTCATTAAATTGTTCCCATCCTCACGAATAAATCCAAGAAGTGACTATCGATTATAGTCCCATACTATTTCCCATTCGTCTTTTTGGTTGACGACATAGACATCTTGTTCAAAGGCGAATCTCCCATATTTGCCTTGATACATTTGAACGACGTGGAATTTATAGGCCAACTTACTAGGTTTCAATCCCTTAGACATTCGCCACCCATTAACAGTGTCTACATATTCAATGGTATAATCAAAGGTTTCTGCTCCAAAATGCCCCATAAATACATGGGCCCGGTCATTAATATAGACGGATTTTTTCCACCTTGCTTTCATGTCGGGATGGAATAGGTTCCAAGATTCAGAGAAATCCCCTTCAGACTCATACGCATAAAATGTATCGACAACCTTTTTGGCTAGCTGTTTTGGTGCAAAGAAAATGGATTTGACTAAAAAAATAGCTAAAAGAACGATAATCGTTATCCCAAGTAGTAAAACGGGCGAGAACTGTTTTTTCTTCATATCGTACTCCTTTGAAAAAAAAGCTTATATCAAAGGATATGTGACAAGTTACGATTTATTAACGCTCCAACAATACCCATCAAGTATTGGTTGGGTGT
>JAIMAD010000031.1 GCA_023512145.1 Bacillus sp. (in: firmicutes)
ATTTAGTATGTAAGTATCCCCTTGTTTTAGAGCTGTCGTTTCCATTGCCGCAACGTCTGAGCCAGCATTTGGTTCTGTCAGCGCAAAAGCGCCAACCTTTTCCCCTTTAGCTTGTGGGACTAGATATTTTTGTTTTTGCTGATTATTACCCCATTGCAGCAATGTCATGCTGTTAAGTCCAGTATGAACGGAAACCGCTGTCCGGAAGGCGGTATCGCCCCGTTCGAGTTCTTCGCAGACAATTGCCAATGAATTAAAATCCATACCACTACCACCGTATTGCTCGGGAATACAAACACCCATTAGCCCTATTTCCGCAAGTTTCCTTAAAATTCTCGGTTCAAAATACTGTTTTTCATCCCATTCACGAATCGATGGGATGATTTCTTTGTCCACAAAATGGCGGACCGTTTTCCTTAACAATTCCTGTTCTTCTGAAAAAGAAAAATCCATCATTGACCAGATTCCTCCTATTAATCTTTCTAATTTCTCAACAACTTATATTCCTCCGGATAATTTACCTTTACTGGTGGATAACCCTCTCTTACTCCAGAAAACCCACTTTATATCTATTAAACCAGTAACATTTTTCTGAAATTTCTAAACCCAGCCCACAAATTTTTCACGAGGCTGGGCCTAATGTTTACTATTTTACGGTTACTGGAACAACCTTTTGCCCAATTGCGGTGATTAATTCTAAAGGCAATGGGAAGTTCAATGATGCTGGGTCCTTCATGACTGCTGGAATCGTCAACTGTAGATCTTCTTCCGTCAGATTGTATTCCTTGAAATCTTCTGGTAGGCCAACCTTCTGCTGCAGATATCTGACTTTTTCGATGACCTTTGCTAAGGCAATTTGTGGCGTGTTATCTTTCACTTCTACATTCAATGCTTGTGCTAAATCAGCAACTTTCGGTAAATATAATGAAGGAACTAACTCCATAACCACTGGTAAAAAGACGGCATTAGCTATACCATGTGGAATTCGAAACAAAGCCCCATAAGCATGTGCCATATTATGAACAGGAATCGCATTTAAGGCAAAACTAAAAGCAGTAATCCCCATCAAACTTGCTTGCAGCAAATCCATTCTTGCATCCAGATTCGCACCATTTTCAACGGCTACGGGAAGATTCTTTTCAATTAGGCGAATCGCATGTAGTGCATAGGCATCCGTTAAGGCTGTAGCAGCCGGGGAGACCAGTGCTTCAATTGCATGCGTTAAGGCATCAAATCCGGTAAAGGCTGTAATCATTGGCGGTAGTCCCACAGTTAAGTCGGGATCCAAGATAGCCATATCGGCACTAATAAATGGATTAATGATATTGGTCTTCATTTGAATTTCTTCATTAAAAATAACACAAATCGGAGAAACCTCCGAACCTGTTCCAGCAGTTGTCGGGATGGCGATATGTGGAACCCCCATATAGGTTGCTTTTGGAAAGGACTCATACAATAAGCCGCCAGGGATGGCCTCTTTAATATCTGTTAAGCCCTTGTGAAGCGCATATTTCACCCCTTTAACTGTATCAAGGACACTACCTCCGCCAACGGCTAAGAGTGCATCCGCACCTATTTCTCTTGCATAACGGACTGCATCATTAATAGAGCGGCTTTCCGCGTCCTGGGTGATATCAAGATAAATACCAACAAGTTCAGGTCCGCTGCCATGACCGGTCAAATCAAAGATAGAGGCGACTTTTTCGACGATTCCTGCTTTTTCTAACCCTCTGTCACTCAAGAGGAGCACCCTTTTTGCACCAAGACCTGCAAACAAACTTGGGACCATTGCCCTTGAATTGGAGCCACTATAAATTCCTGTACGTAACATGAACTGCGATAAGGATCTTTTCATTGTCAGCTTCACCTCTTCATTAGTTTTGGCCGAACAGAATTCCATACCAGTTCCGTCTTTCCAGTTCCGGAACCATCGAAGTATGAACGTGCTTTACCTGTGTATAGGCATCAAGCGAATGTTGACCCATTTCTCTGCCAATTCCACTTTGCTTATAACCACCAAACGGTGCATCACTGCGAAGCATATGCCAGTCATTAATCCATACAACACCCACTTGAAGTTTTCTTGCAACCTCGTAGGCTTTATTTACATCACTTGTCCAGACACCCGCCGCTAATCCATAGATACTATCATTAGCCATACTTATCGCATCTTCCACATCTGAATAACGGATTACACACAGGACAGGTCCGAAAATTTCCTCTTGCGCAATTTTCATATCGTTCGTTACATTTGTAAAAATCGTTGGTGCAATAAAATGACCTTCCTCACAGCCAGGAACGTTTACTTCCTTCCCACCGCAAACGAGTGTCGCCCCTTCCAACTTACCTGCTTCAATATAAGAAAGGATTGATTCCTTTTGCTTTTTCGAAATGACAGGACCGACATCTGTTGCAGGATCAAGCGGATTACCAAGCTTTAATCTACTGGTGAGGGCAACGAGACCTAATACCACTTGGTCATAAAGTTTATCGGGAACAAAAAGCCTTGTCCCCGATTCACATAGCTGACCAGCATGGAGGAATACACCGAATAGACTTCCCGGTACTGCAGTGGTAAGATCGGCGTCCTCTAAGATGATATTTGGAGATTTCCCTCCCAGTTCCAACGTCGTATTTTTAATGGTACCAGCAGCAAGACCCATTATTCTTCTGCCAACTTCCGTTGAGCCCGTAAAGGCAATCTTGTCGACCTGTGGATGGTTGACTAGTGCTTCACCAACTTCGGCACCTGGTCCGGCCACTACGTTAATGACTCCTGGCGGAACCACAGCAGAAATAATCTCTGCTAGCTTCAAAGTAGAAAGAGGAGTATAACTGGCAGGCTTGATAACAATTGTGTTACCCATTGCAAGGGCCGGTGCGATCTTCCAGGTGGCGATAACCATTGGTAAATTCCATGGTGTAATTGCCGCACATACACCAATTGGTTCTCTCCAGATAAAATTGTGTGCTGGACCAGGGAATGGTGGAACAGGTAGTGTTTCCGAAAATGGATACTCTAGCGTAAAGTTTGCTAACGTTTGAAACAAGTCGACCATTTGTAAAATATCACTATTTCCAATGCGGCGAACCGTTCCACCAGAACTAATCGCTTCAAGATAGGCTAGTTCTTCAGCATGTTCTGCAATTTGATAGGAAATCGCATATAATACCTTCGCCCGCTCTTTCGGCTTCATATTTTTCCAGTCCCCCTGGTCAAACGCTGCGCGTGCCGCTTTTACAGCACGATCGATATCTACTGCTGTTCCTTTAGCAACCTTTGCGATAACCTCACCATTTGCTGGGTTAAACACATCAAAGGTTTCCTGGTTGCTTGCTTGTTCCCACTTTCCGTTAATAAAGTGGGGAAATGTTTGCAATTCTACCTGTACAGTCATCATGATTCCTCCTCTTTCTACTTCAATTACACTTTGCGTAAACAGCCCAGAGGCTAGTGTTTTGCTACACGCTAAGGTCCGCCTTCCTATTACAAAACACCCATCTCACTATCTGAAAATCTATAAATCTCTTCAATTTTTTTACCTTTAGCCCTCGCTAAAATTTCCATCCGGACAGAAAGCTGTTTAAGCGTAAAGTTCATGATGTCTTCAGGATTCCCTCCGAAGGAGCTTACCTCCTTCCCTAGGGTGCCCTCCTGATTTAACCTAATGGCTAAAGGTGTCAATTCGCCCATTTTTGCGGCAACAAAATCAAAGAGATGTGGATGTTCACAAATCAATCTTTGCAGTAAAAAGGTGCCATAGCTAATATGCCTCGACTCATCCTTTTTTAAATGTCCAACACCTTCGAGCAAACCAGGCATAATACCAGCAGTTTCTAATGCGGTATAGAAGGAATAATAACCAGTTTCTGCTAACACGCCTTCAACAAACATGTTATAAACCACGGACGCTGCAGCGATAGCCTCTGGGGATTGGTCGGTAACAAGCCGGGACATTGTCGTTGGGAGAATTTCATAGAAAATTTCCTGATAGGTTTCGGTATGAAAGTGGGAAAGATCTCCTTTCTCGCCAATGGCATTTAATGTAAGCCGGAAAAATTCTGTATGCTTTGCCTCTTCGTATAAAAAGGTCGTTAAAAACATTTCTTCTTCAAGACGTCCTTCTTTTGCAATGGCCATCATCAGTGGGAGCAAGTCCAATGTGACCGCTTCCTCTCCAGCTTGAAATTGGGAGATTAACCGCAAAATATCCACTTTCTGCTCAGTGTTAAGTGTTTTCCAATCCTTTTTATCTTGGCTGAAATCGATATCTGCCGGGTTCCAAGTTCCTAATCGTTTTGCCATTTGGAATAAGCGGTACGGAAAGGAATCTTCAAGCAAACCGCGGGTGCTTGTTGTTAACATGGTTCTTTTTCCCATATGCATTCTCCTCCTTTTTTTTTGTTACATTTTGATTACTATCTCTGATGATGTACCTGTAAAGCTGCCTCGGAAATACCTTCATGTGCGTTCAAATTTTTTTCAATATAAAACCACAACGAATAATTTAATCCTTTTTCCGGTCGACAATATAGACATAGCCCTCATCATCAAAACGCGCCAGATCTCCTGAAAATAACCACGAATTCTTTACAGCGCGGGTGGATTCTAGCACATTTTGATAATAGCCAGATGCCACATGATCCCTTGATAGGCATATAGAACCCACGGTCACCGATAACAATTCCAAGATCACGCAATTCACTTGCAAATTGGTCAGCTAATTGCTTCGTTTCTACATTTGTTTAAATCTTCTCCTTAAATAAGAATATGATTTTTCCTAGCAAACGTGGATACATGATAATGCAAATCTAAAATTACGTTTTCCTCCGTTTGCAAGAATTGCTAGAAACTGCTCACAGCGCATTACCTGACTCGTAATCTAGTGTGAGTTAACGTTAAATGATCAGTAAAAACCTCACCATGACCAGGGTAAATCATAAATGAAAATAAGGATATCATTCTTCTCTTTTAGGGAGGTAATCGTTCCAGCATGGTCGATATGAATGTGGGTGAGGATGATTTGATCGAGATTTCCACTAGTGATTACTTGATTATGTAGTTTACTTTTGAGGTGTTGTAAGGATTGGTGGCCTGGGTTACTTGTTTCGATTAACATTGTTACCAATCGCCAAAATGGCATTCAGAGGACCTTCGGCAAAATGGGTTTCTACTTCAAGGGGGACAATTCTAAACAATATGCGACCCCTCCCTTCTTGAGAACAATTGACCCAATACAAACACAAATCGTTTGACCAATCTCAACAACAAAAAATTATATTTCCATTAAGCAGGAAATATGAATAAATTGTTCCAAAAGATAAAAAATTTTTCAGGAAAATGATTTATTTAATAAAAAATTCCCCTAAGGTCTTGGTATGTAATCTAGGCATGGGTCTTTCGCAATTACACCAAAGGGGGACGAAAGTTGGAACATGCAATCCAACCAATTGATTAGCATTACAAACATGTTTGTAATACTATTTAATCTTAATTGGCACTATTTTTCCATCCTCGATAGCTGCAACTTCTAAATCACCATCAAAACCACCATCAATAAATTTTGTATATTCATAGGTCTTTACATCATCAGGGGTATTATCTACTCCAGCTTGCATTTGGGCTTGAATTTTTTCAGCATCATCCACGGAACCGGCAGCCTTCATCGCTTCTGCGAATATATACATAGAAATATAATTCAAACCTGCTTCAGATCCAGGAGTCTCACCATATTTGTCCTTATATTTCTTTACAAAGTCAGGGATTGCTGGACTACTAGATTCAACTAACGGCATAACACCAATCGCTCCGTTTAGGACATCATACGATCCAGTAACAACCTTCATCTCATCTAATTTCGCTTGATCCATTACGATGAATCCACCCTTAAATCCAAGTTCCCGTGCCTGTTTGGCTACCTTTGCCGTAGGTTCAGAGGCACCACCGATAAATAATACATCTGGCTTTTCTTTTAAGGCGTTGGTGACGATGGTAAAAAAATCAGTCTCTTTTGCAAAGTCGATGGACGAATTGTAAACAACTTTACCACCTTCTTTTTCCCAGTGAGTCTTCAATTTTTCAGACCAGTCCTTGCCATATTGTGAAGCCGTTGGAAGAAAGGCAATCTTTTTTCCAAACTTGTCCATTTCATAGTCTGTAAATGGTGCTAGATACCCATCATACCGTGGCGGAATCCGAACGGTCAGCTTATTACCAACCTCTGAAACTTTCGGTTCACTCGTATAGGCACCAATAATGAATTTATCTTGTTGATTGAATACCTGAAGGGCAAATACACCGCCGCTATGCGGTGTAAAAATGATTGGGGTTTTATTCTCTTGAATCAGTCTCTTGGCGTTGGCTCCTGCCTCATTCGGTAAGTATTTATCGTCTAATGAGACAATATTTAAGTTGTATTTTTTTCCTCCAACTTCAATTCCACCTGCGTCATTAATTTCTTCGGCAGCCATTTTAACACCATTTAAGGTACGCTCACCGTAAAACGCTGCCGGTCCGCTTAATGGCCCGGAATAACCAATGTTAACTGTCCCAACTTCTTCAGTTTTATCCCCTTTATCATTTGCTGCTGGTTTGGTAGTAGCTGTCTTTTCGGATGTATTATTACATGCTACCAAACTAACAATCAGTACAAAAATTAAACCCATCATTAAAAGAGACTTCATTCTTCCCATTCGTCTTCCTCCTTGTAATTTCTCTAACTTTCAGGCATCGATTGTGATGAAATTTCTGTTTATCCCTCCCTCTAATAGGCAGTTGCTTAAATTCAAAAGGATAGTCTCGATACCTGTAATCTTTTGATTACAATTATCCTTTAGTACCACTGACACTACCCTATTAAACACGTTCAATGATGGTTGCGATACCTTGGCCGCCACCGATACAAGCCGTAATCAGTGCGTATCTTCCCCCAGATCGTTTTAACTCATAAACCGCTTTTGTGACAAGAATGGCACCCGTTGCCCCGAGTGGGTGTCCATGGGCAATGGCACCTCCGTTTACATTTACTTTTTCAAGGTCCATTTCCAGCTCGCGATTACAAGCCAACACCTGGGCTGCAAATGCTTCATTAATTTCAATCAAATCCATGTCTTTTAATGAGTAACCTGACTTTTTGAGCACTTTTTTCACAGCTGGCACAGGACCAATTCCCATAATATTTGGGTCTACTCCAGCAACTGCAGAGGCCCTGATAACGGCCAGAGGGATGAGATCTAATGCTTCTGCTTTTTCTCTCGACATGATTACTAGTGCCGCGGCTGCATCATTTAACCCCGAACTATTGCCCGCTGTAACTGTTCCGTCTTTTAGAAAAACTGGCGGCAGTTTTGCCAATGCCTCATAGGTTGTTTGCGGACGAGGATGCTCATCCATTTTAAAAATTTGTGGCTTGGCTTTTTTCATTGGAATTGAAATTGGGACAATTTGTTCATCAAAACGCCCCTCTTCCACTGCGACAGCCATCCGCTGCTGACTTAAAAATGCAAATTCATCTTGTTCCTTTCTGGTAATTTGATATTTTTCAACAAGATTTTCAGCAGTAATGCCCATTGGAGGGTCACCGATTTCCTTTGGTGATAGCTGGGATTTTCTGAAACTTGGTGGGACTGCGCTAAAAGCCTTTTCAGGTCGATCCATTAAATATGGTGCCCTGCTCATGCTTTCCGTACCACCTGCAATATACAAATCCCCATCCCCAGCGCGAATCGCTTGAGCAGCAAGAATGATAGCGCTCAATCCGGAACCACACTGCCTATCTACCGTTAATCCTGGTAAATTCATCGAAAGGTTTGTTTGTAAAGCTGTTAATCGAGCAATATTTCCTCCGCCTGATAAAACATTTCCAAAAATAACATCATCAACCATTTCCGGTTTAATAGTTGTGCGTTTTACCGCTTCTTTAATAACTTCTGCTCCCAACACATGGGCAGGAACAGTAGCAAGAGCACTCCCCTGCCTACCAATGGCTGTTCGGACGGCTGAAACGATGACAGCATCCCTTTTCATTTCGCTATTGCCTCCTTGTAATTAATTTCTTTAAGTAGTAGCAGAAATTATTCCTTAACCTACATTGCATGTGCACCACCATCTACAACAACAATGTCTCCCGTTATAAAGTCAGAGGCAGGTGTAGCTAAAAATAGGGCCACTCCTTTAAGATCATTATCAGAACCAAATTTCCTTAATGGTGTCCCCTCAAGAATTTCTTGTCCACCTTGGTCTAGGAGCCCTTTTGACATTTTTGTCGGAAAAAATCCTGGGGCAATGGCATTCACATAAATTCCTCTTGGACCCCATTTGACGGCTAAATCCTTTGTAAAAGTAATAACCGCTCCTTTACTAGTGTTATAGCCGATTGCATTCATGTATTTTGGATTGCTGCCTTTTAGGCCTGCGACCGAGGCAATATTAATAATTTTTCCTGATTCTTGTTCAAGCATTACTTTTCCAACTGCTTGTGACATTAAGAATGTACCCGTCACATTGACATCCATGACCTTTTTCCATGCTTCAAGCGGCATCTCCTCGACTGGCGCACCCCAGGATGCACCACTGTTGTTAACGAGAATATCAATCCTTCCAAATTTTTCAACAGTCCGCTCAACCACATTTTTAATATCTTCAGGATTGGTTACATCACATTTTAAGGCAAATGAGTCAACACCGAGACGCTTTAACCCTTCACTTACTTCCACGCAGGCCTCAAGTTTTCTTGAACAGACAACAACATTCGCACCTGCTTCCGCAAAACCTTCGGCAATCTGCTTCCCAAGTCCCCTGCCTCCCCCTGTTACAATCGCTATTTTTCCGGTTAAATCAAAGAGATCTTTCACATGCATGGTTAATTCCTCCTATTACTATCAATAATTTATTACGCTTCATTTCTGGTAAATTCATTTTCATACACAGCATTAATAAAATTTTATAGTATACATACTAACTAGTTAGTATGTATACATCCTTTATAGTATCAAAATTTTCATAATATTCAACATCTATCTATTTATCAATTTTTTTGATACTATTTTAGAAACATATTGATTCTGCCTTACTACATCCAGATTCAACGTTTTCTTGTCGGACAAAAAACCATTTTTGACTAATAATTCCATTTTCACTAGGACTTAATAAGCATAAAAAACTGCCTATCCCAGTAAAAAGAACAAGCAGAAGTGATAACTTCAAGTTATTCCTATATTAATCTACCTTTATCGAAATAATTTTTCCGTCTTTGACTGCACCGACAACTAAATTAGCCTGGAATCCACCATCATCATCTATTGTAGGATAATCAAATATTTCTTTCTCCTCAGATAAATTATCTAAACCATCCTGCATATGCAAGCGAATTTTTTCAGGATCATCGACCGACTTTGCAGCTATCATCGCTTCTACAAAAACGTTTAATGCGATATAGTTTAAGCCTGCTTCATAGCTTGGTATTTCTTTATATTCCGCTTCATAGTTTTTCAAAAAACCTGGAACTGCTGGAAAATCTAGATTTTCTAAAGGCATAACACCAATTGCCCCTTCAAGCACATCGTAAGAGCCTGTAATTACCTTCATTTCTTCTAGCTTTGCTTGGTCCATGACGATAAAGCCGCCTTTAAATCCAAGTTCTCTTGCCTGCTTGGCCACTTTTCCTGTTGGTTCTGAAGAGCCGCCGATGAACAACACATCCGGTTTATCCTTAAGGGCATTTGTAACAACCGTAAAGAAATCCGTCTCTTTTGTAAAGTCGATTGAAGATTCGTAAACCACTTTCCCACCCTGTTTTTCCCAATAAGGTTTAAGTGCTGCTGACCAATCCTTACCATATTGTGAAGCCGTGGGAAGGAATGCAATTTTCTTTCCAAAGCGGTCCATTGCATATTCTGTGAATGGTTTAATATAACCGTCATACCCTGGTGCGATTCGAACATTTAGCTTATTACCAGTTTCTGTAACCTTTGGTTCGCTTGTATAACCTGCAATCAAGAATTTATCTAGTTGATTGAATACTTGCATCGCTAAAATCCCACCACTATGAGAAGAGAAAATAATTGGTGTTTTGTCTTCCTGGACTAGTCTTTTGGCATTTGCACCCGCTTCATTTGGCAAATATTTATCATCTAGTGAGACAATCTTTAACTTATACATTTTGCCATCAACTTCAAAGCCTCCAGCATCATTGATTTCATCTGCTGCCATATTTACGCCATTTAATGTCCGCTCACCATATAAAGCAGCTGGACCACTTAATGGTCCGCTATAGCCAATATTTACCGTACCAATTTCTTTTTCTTCAGTTCCCTTTTCTTCCTCTTCACCGCTCGTTGTATTGGATGTTTCTTCTGTTGTTTTATCAGATCCTGCACAAGCCGCTAAGCTTAAAATGATTGCAAGAATGACTCCTACTAAAAATAATTTCCCTATCTTCATGACTTCTCCCCCAAATTGTTTTTTTCTGACAATTATAACTTCTGTAATTTTTCCCATATCACCTCCTTTAAAGTTTAAGCACCTAAATAGGCCTTTCTGACGTCATCGTTCGTAAACAGCTCCTCTGATGTTCCCGAAACGACGATTGTGCCATTTTCAAATACATAGCCTTTATCGGCAATTTTCAGTGCCGCATATGCATTTTGCTCGGCTAATAAAATCGTTGTTCCTTCCGCGTTTATTTGCCGAATAACTGCAAACATTTGCTCGACAATTAATGGTGCCAGCCCCACTGAAGGTTCATCAAGCATCATAAGCTTGGGTTTTGCCATAAATGCTCTCCCAATTGCCAGCATTTGTTGTTGACCGCCACTTAATGAGCCTGCAGCATCATTTCGTTTGACGTGCAAAATCGGAAACATTTCGTATGTAGCATTTAGGGATTGCTTAATTTGTTCCTTTTTCTTCCTATGGACATATGCCCCCATCAGCAAATTTTCGTTTACAGTCATCTCTGAAAATAACTTTCGTCCTTCAGGACACTGGACAATCCCTAATTGAACAATACGGTCAGGTGCCCTTTTATCAATTGCCTTACCTTCAAAAAGGATTTCACCTTCGCAAGGCCTATTCAAACCGCTGATGGCTCGAAAGGTAGTACTTTTCCCAGCACCATTAGCACCTAAAAGCACGACAATTTCCCCTTCTCTCACATCAATAGTAACGTTGTGAATCGCCGTGAAACTTCCATACTTCACAGAGACGTTCTTAAGCTTTAGCAAGTGGTTTCCCTCCTAAGTAAGCCTTAATAACCTCTTCGTTGTTTTTGATATCATAGGGTGTTCCTTCGGCGATTTTCTCGCCATAGTTAAGAACCATGATCTTTTCGGCAATCTTCATAATCATTTTCATTTTGTGCTCTATTAAACAAACCGTTATTCCTCTGTCAATCATTTTTTCCATCAGGAGTGCTAAGGCCTCTGTTTCATACTGGTTGAGACCAGCAGCCGGTTCATCTAGAAAAACAATTTCAGGGTCAGTAGCAAGGGCAAGTGCAAAGGCAACACGCTTTTTCTCTTCCAGCGAAATACTCGCCACCAATTTATAAGCAGAGTCTGTTAAGCCGACAAACGCTAACACATCCATTGCTTTTTCCTTACATTGTTTTTCTTCTGTTTTTAATCGTTTTGTTCTTAATAACGCGTCAATGAGGTTCGATTTCGTTCGTAAGCGGTGTCCAATTACAACGTTATCCAGAACAGTTGACATTTCAAAGAGATTCGTTGACTGAAAAGTACGTCCGATTCCAAGCATTGCTATTTTATTTGCCGGCAGTTTCGTAATTTCAGTCCCTTTAAAAATTACATGCCCTGAACTCGGAGGATGAAAGCCGCTAATTAAATTGAAAAAGGTCGATTTCCCTGCTCCATTCGGTCCGATAATTGCATTAACCTTGCCCTTTTCTACTGAAAAGTCCACTTTGTTTACTGCAATATTCCCTCCGAATTTTTTCGACAAGGTTTTCGTTTCTAAGAACATGGTCATCCCTCCTTTACAGATGATTTAGTATGACTTTTTCCTACTTGACCAGTTTTCCCCTGCTGATGAATGGAACGGTTGTCTTTTTTTACTTTTCGTTTCATTCTCCACTGGGTAAATCCCCCTACTAAACCACCAGGGTAGAAAATAATCAGTAGTGTTAAGACTGGTCCAAAAATCATCATCCGATAATTTTGGAGGAACTGGAGCCACTGCGAAAGCCACACGATCACTAATGTTCCAACAATTGGACCAGACAACGTGCCAAGCCCGCCTATTAATAAAAAAGTTAATAAATCGAAGGTAATCGAGATGTAACCGATATCTGGACCAATGAAGCGCGTAAAGGACGCATACAGTGCTCCAGCTAAACCTGCAAAAAATGTGGAAAGGATAAAAACGGTTAATTTATTTTTCATTGTTGAAATCCCTATTGTTAGGGCCAGATCTTCACTATTTCTAATGGCAATATAGGTTTTCCCTGTAAGTGAATGGACAATTCGGTACATCATTAAAATAACCAGCAGGAGGAAGAACAGAACTAGGTAATACTGTGATTTTAGAGTCTCAAACGAAAATGAACCGATAGCTGCTGGAATAGGGATGCCAATTAATCCACGCATGCCTTCCGTTAAGCTGTCCCATTTATCAATCACCAAATAGATGATGTATCCGACACATAATGTGTAAATTGCAAAGAAAGCATCCTTTGTTCGTAAGGCAATAAGACCAATTAAAGCACCAATCACACAAGTGATAATTAAGGATAATACAAAGGCAAGCCAGAAATTCACGTGGGCTTTTGTCGTGAGTAGCCCCAAAGAATAGGCACCGATGGCAAAAAATCCTGCATGGGCTAGGGATAAATAACCTGCATATCCTACCAATAAATTTAATCCATAGACTGCGATCATCCAAATAAAGGCAAGTATCATCACATGGATGAAATAATCATTTTCTGTGATATACGGGAACAACAATGCAAACAAAATCAATAGCGGAATGATTTTGTTTTGTTTCAATAGAGCTGACATTAGCGTCCCCCCTTTGCAAACAAGCCTGTCGGTTTAACCGAAAGAATAATGACCAGAAAGACAAAGGCAATAATGTCTTTATAATCGTTGGAAAGATAGGTAGCACCTAAACTCTCCGTAAATCCCAATATGTACCCTCCAAGGATAGCTCCAGGGATACTTCCCATTCCGCCTAGGATGATAATCACAAATGCTTTTAAAATAACGAGGTTGCCCATGCCCGGAAACACTAGATTAATTGGTGCTGATAGAGATGAGGCAATAGTGGCCAGACCACCTGAGATAAAAAAAGTCAACATTGCCACTTTATTCGTATTAATTCCCACCAAACTTGCTCCCTCTCGATTTTGGGACATAGCAATGATCGTCGAACCAGTATATGTTTTTTTTAAGAAAAGTTGTAATAAAATCATGACGACTATCGCTGCTACAATAATGAGTAATCTTTGGACGGTAAATATTAACCCGAATATCTCGAAAACTTGTCCATATGGGGTAGGCATTGACTGATACTCCGCCCCCCAAACAAATTGTGAAAATGCTTCAAGAAACAACATGATTCCAATTGCAGCAATTTTATCGTGAGTTTGAGGTGCTGCTCTTAACGGGTAAAAAACAAGCCTTTCCATTAAAACCGCCAGCAAACCCACGACTAAAATGGAGACGAGCATGGCCAGCCAATAGTGGAGTCCTGCCCTTGTAATCATTGTTAAGGTTATGTATCCTCCAACCATGTAAAGTGCTCCATGTGCAAAGTTCGGAATATGCAATATTCCATATACTAGAGTTAATCCTAATGCAACCAAGCTATACACACTACCAATGGTTAACCCATTAAATAACTGCTGGATAAATATCTCCACAGCTTCTCCCCCTCTTAACTTTAGATCGCGTAAAAATTGTTATTCTCCTTTAAGCCTTAAAACTGTCGAAACATATGTAACAAATACATTTCCAAGTGTGAAACTACTCCAATAATATCAAAAGACAGTATTACTTCACGTTGTTTTTGTCGACACCCTTTTTGTCTATCACGATTATGAACATTGCAAAACCGAGAATCATGTCGATTCTTCTAGGCGATAATTATTTAAATATAATAATTCACATAAATCTTCCCTGTCCAAAAAAACGTGAAGATAACAAAAAAAGGCAGCGTGTCGATTATTACGGACCCGTTACCTTTACACTTATTGGAAAAAGGATATACCTTTCAGGAAAATTAGCTGTTTAACCACTTATTCTAATTATCGCTAAATACTGTTTCACTATGTGCTTCCCATTTGGGCTCGCCAACCATAACACCGCCATTGTTTTTTCAGACTAACGTCGCAATTCTGTCACAAACGACAAAATTTCATAATAATAGCTCAACCATGATGGCCATTCCTTGGCCTCCGCCGATGCAAAGGGTGGCAATACCCCTTTTTTGCTTCCTTCGTGCCAGCTCATAAATTAATGTCGTAATTATCTTTGCGCCTGTTGCTCCAAGCGGGTGCCCAAGCGCGATCGCTCCTCCATTTACATTGACCCGTTTAGTGTCTAATTCCAGCTCACGCATCACAGCCAATGCTTGGGAGGCAAAGGCTTCATTCAGTTCAATTAAATCAATTTCCTTTAGATTTAGCCCTGTCCTTTCCAATAGCTTTTTGACCGCTGGAACCGGACCGATGCCCATTAATTCTGGAGAAACTCCGACAGTAGCCCAATCGACGATTTTTGCTAATGGCTTCAAACCTAACTTTTCGGCATGACTTCTCGATGCCACCACCAATGCAGCTGCCCCGTCATTTCGTCCACAGGCATTCCCGGCTGTGACCGTCCCATTTTCCTTAAAGACAGGTTTAAGCATACTTAGCTTTTCAATCGACGTTTCTGGTCTTGGGTGTTCATCTTCTTTGAAAATAAGCGAATCTTTTTTGAGGTTTATCTCAACTGGGACAATTTCATCCTGGAAGCGAAATTTTTTTAGAGAGTTCGATGCACGAAGCTGACTTTCAAGGGCGAAAGCATCCTGATCAACTCTAGAAATCGAAAATTTTTCTGCAACATTTTCTGCTGTTATTCCCATTCCGAGCTGGCTCCCATAGATTTCATGTGGTTGCTGCCCCGCTTCAGTATTCGAATCGATAAGTTTTGGATTGTCCCCGCCAAAACGCGAATTCCGAAGATAGATCGGGGCATTGCTCATACTTTCTGTACCGCCGGCAACGATAATGTCACCTTGCCCAAAAACAATTTGCTGTGCTGCTGAGGCGACAGCCTGCATGCCTGATGCACATAGACGGTTAATTGTAAACGCGGGTGTTGTTTCAGGAACTCCTGCACGTAATGCAGCAACCCTGGCGACATTGGAGGACTGTGTTGCTTGTCTAACCTCTCCGAGGATTACTTCATCAACCTGATGTACGGTTAATCCTGCCCTGATGATAGCCTCCTTGATTACAATGGCTCCAAGTTGTCCTGAATCCAGACTTTTTAACGCCCCGCCATACCTGCCAACAGCTGTCCGAACGGCGCTTATTATAACAATATCCTCCACCATTAAATCCCCCATTTTAACATAGTTCCTCAATAAGTCTTATTCCTTTTCTAATTGAGAGACAATGATATTTTTCTGAATTTCCGAGGTACCTTCATAGATTCTCGTAATCCGCGCATCCCGGTAAAAGCGTTCGACAGGGTAATCGGCAATATATCCCAGTCCTCCATGGATTTGCACGGCCTTATCGGCCACTCTGTTGTAAACCTCTGAACCATAAAGCTTAAGCATGGCGGCTTCCTTGATTACCTTCATCCCTTGATCCACCATCCATGCGACCCGATAGGTAAATGAGCGCAGTGCTTCAATTTCGACATTCATCTCGGCAAGCATGTGGCCAATGGCCTGGTGTTTAATGATTGGTTTACCAAATTGAATCCGTTCCTTTGCATATTTTGTCGACATTTCTAGTAGTTTTTGACAGGAGCCGAGATTCCTTGCCGCAAGCCCCGCACGTCCGTTCGTCAAAATTCTTAATGCATTCACATAACCATGACCTTCTTCCCCCAACACATTCTCAAGAGGTACCTCACAGTCCTCGAAAATTAATTCAGCAGAATGCGAGCCCCTTAAGCCCATCTTTTTCTCAGCCGCTCCTACTTTAAAGCCCGGAAATTCCTTTTCAACAATGAACGAGGTAATCCCCTTGGCGCCTTTTTCCAGATTGGTAGCCGCCATCACGGTAAACACACTGGCCTCAATCGCATTTGTGATATAATGCTTCAGTCCGTTTAAGATGTATTTATCACCTTTTTTTACCGCAGTCGTCTTTAAATTAGCCGCATTCGAGCCCGCATCAGGTTCAGTCAAGGCAAATGCACCGAGCTTTTCCCCACAGCTCATGTTGGGAAGATACTTCCTTTTTTGCTGTTCGTTCCCCATTTCGACAATTCCGACAGTACCAATTCCGGTATGGGCACCGATTAACGTGGTAAAGCCATTATGTGTTTGGCCAATTTCTTCATATAAGGCACATTTCCCGACCATGCCAATCCCAAGGCCGCCATATTCATCTGGAATACTTAAACCAAACAGGCCGAGATCTTTTGAGAGACTGATAATTCTTTCCGGGATATGATTTTCCTCTTCAATTTGCATCGCCACCGCTTCAACTTCAGTTTGAATAAAATCCCTGACAATCTTTTTAAAAAAAAGAATATCTTCATCAAATTCAAAATTCATACTGCCACCTCCAAACTATATTTACAGCCAGAAAAGTGAAAGAAACCCCGCAGCAAAAAGGAATTCCTTTGTGGTGCCGGGTTATTATTTCGTTTGCATAAATGTTTGTTTATTCCACTAAATATTGCCGATATATTACCTCACCATTTAACACATCATTACCTTGTTGATTCACCGCTTTTACATTAAAGCGCAGTTTATCTTCTTGTTTTTCTATTAATGTTGCTTTAAGTGTAATTACATCATTCAAAAATACCATACCTTTAAAACGGATTGAATAATCGTGAATAAAGCCTTCTTCATAGTATTCCGTAAACAGCTTCGCTAGATTTCCCATCGTCCACATCCCATGAGCGATAATTCCTGGTAAGCCCGCTTTTTTGGCCTCATCATCAATCGTATGAATTGGGTTAAAATCCCCTGATGCACCGGCATATTTAATCAAATCAATCCTTGAAACAGGGGCGAGTTCCATTTCTTTTATTGATTCACCTACTTGCACGTCTAAGAG
>JAIMAD010000323.1 GCA_023512145.1 Bacillus sp. (in: firmicutes)
TTTAAACATCCAAAAACCAGCATCATTCACGTGTGAGGCAATTAAACTACCTGCTCCAGTAGCAAGGACGACTAAAGCTAGGTTAACATCAGATTGACCCAACATTGGAATTACTAATCCAGCAGTTGTTAGCGCTGCAACGGTTGCAGATCCTAAGGAAATCCGCAAAATGGCTGCGATGATCCAGGCAAGCAAGATTGGTGATAAAGAAGTTCCGTTGAATAACTCAGCTACATAGTCACCAACACCGCCATTAATTAATACTTGTTTGAAGGCACCGCCGCCCCCAATAATCAAGAGCATCATACCAATATGTGTAATTGCTATTGTACATGATTCCATCACCGTTTTTATCGGAATCTTCCTTGCTAAGCCCATTGTATAGACAGCAACTAATAAAGATATTAACATCGCCGTCGATGCGCCACCAATAAAACGGATAATTTCTAGTGCACGATTATCTTCAAAGCCCATAGTTTTTTGAAGCAAAGTAATAACTGTAGCTATTGACATTAAAATAACTGGAAGCATTGCGGTAAATACACTGATACCAAAACCTGGTGTGTCCTCAAGTTTAAATACTTTTTGTTCGCCTAAAGAAGCAATATTACCTGTTTTCTTAAATGATTCAGGTACCAATCTTTTAGCAAGTTTCGTAAATAAAGGGCCGGCAATAATAACAGTTGGAATAGCGATAATAAAACCGTATAGTAATACTTCACCAAGGTTTGCACCATATTCACCAGCAATTACAGTTGGTCCTGGGTGTGGTGGTAAGAAACCGTGTGTAACGGATAAAGCTGACACCATCGGAATCCCGAGATATAAAATAGAAACCTTTAATTGTTTAGAAATGGCAAAGACGATTGGAATCAATAACACTAATCCTACTTCAAAGAATAAGGCAACACCAATAATGAATGATGCAACGACTACAGCCCACTGAATATTCTTTTCTCCAAATTTGTCGACTAAGGTCATCGCAATTCGTTGCGCGCCTCCTGAATCTGCAATTAACTTTCCTAGCATCGCACCAAGTCCAAAGATTAATGCTAAATGACCAAGTGTTCCGCCTAATCCAGCTTCAATGGCTGTGACAATTTCGTCTAGTGGCATCCCAAGTGCTAAGGCAACACCGAATGAGACAATAATTAAGGAGATAAAAGTATTTAATTTGAAACCCATGATTAATACGAGTAATGATAAAATTCCAATTGCGACAATGATCAATGGCATAATAATTCCCCCGAAAATCTATATATTTTTAGTTATTAAGCTTCTTTGGTAGATTGCAATCCGTGAATAATCTTCCTCTAATACTCTGGATATGTTAATGAAGATAGGTAATAATTCCCTATATTCTTTTACTGCGATTTCGTTTGGTGTATGCATATGTGTACTGCCAACCATTTTAGAAACCACGTCAAAGGAGTCGATTTTCCCTGTGGCATAAAGGCCTAAAATACAAGCCCCTAGACACGAACTTTCGTAGCTTTCCGGAACGACCACTTCCAGATCAAATATATCGGACATCATTTGCCGCCATACATCTGATCTTGCAAAGCCACCTGTTGCTTGGATTCGGGTCACAGGCCCTTCCATGCATTCCATTAATGCTAAGAATACTGTGTATAAATTGTAAATAACACCTTCTAGGGCTGCTCGAATCATATGTTCTTTTTTATGTGCCATCGTTAAACCGAAAAATGAGCCGCGTACGTCCGGATTCCATAAAGGTGCACGTTCACCCGCTAGATATGGATGGAATAACAATCCATCAGCACCAGGTCTTACACGTTCAGCAATCTTGGTTAATACTTCGTATGGATCAATTCCTAGTCTTTTTGCGGTTTCTACTTCGGAAGCTGCAAACTCATCTCTAATCCAGCGAAGGACCATTCCACCATTGTTGACAGGCCCACCAATGACCCAATGTTTTTCAGTTAATGCATAGCAGAAGATTCGTCCCTTTTCGTCTGTTTGCGGCTTGTCAATAATTGTACGAATGGCACCACTTGTCCCAATTGTGACAGCAATCTCACCTTTTCTAATTGCGTTCACACCTAGATTTGATAGAACGCCATCACTTGCACCAATGACAAAGGGCGTTTGTGGATCAATCCCCATTTTTTTAGCTAAATCGGGATGACAGTTTTTAAAAAACGTGGTTGTTGGTACGAGCTTAGATAATTGCTCCCGAGTAACACCTGCAATTTTTAATGCTTCTTCATCCCAATCCAAGTTTTTGAGATTCATCATGCCCATTGCTGAAGCGAGGGAATGATCGACAACGTATTGATCAAAGAACTTTTTAAAAATGTATTCTTTAATCCCGATATACATTTTAGTTTTGGCAGCTATTTCTGGACGTTCATTGACAATCCAAGTAATTTTGCTTAATGGTGACATAGGGTGAATTGGTGTACCTGTTCGTTTGTAGACTTCATGTCCATTTAACTCTTCTTTAATTTTATGTGCCCATGCCTCACTACGATTATCTGCCCATGTGATACAGGGTGTTAGAGGCTGGTCAAATTCATTCATGGCAATGACACTATGCATCGCACTACTAAATGATAGAAACGATATCTTTTTTTGAGAATGATGGTTCATTACCTTCGAAATGGATTCTACTACAGCCTGAAAAATCTCATCTGGGTCTTGTTCAGCAGTCGAAATATCCGGTGTGTAAAGAGCATAACCGATATTCTCTTGGTGGATGACTTCACCTTGTTCAGTAAATAAAACAGCTTTTGTACTTGTCGTACCAATGTCTATACCTAACATATAGCTAGTCATTTTTCTCTACCCCTTTAGATAACATCTGTTGTGACATCCAGAGGTCTTCTACTTTCCCTTGAACATCATCAAAGTTTTGATGTAAGGATTGAATCATCATGTCTCTATTTTTTGTATCTATCGCTTCAATATATAGTTCGTGATTTTTCACAATTCTTGTAAAGTCTTCATACTTTTCCATAAAACGCACACGCATCGATAAAAGAATAAATCCTTCCATAACAGGTTTTGCATTATTCCAGATCATCATGATGTATGAATGTTTAATTTCTCGAATAATAGTTTCATGGAATAAGACATCTTGAAATGAAAACTCATCGGGATCACGATATTTTATAGCGATTTTCATCATTTCAAGTATTTTACTAAGTTCCCTTACGAGAACCTTTGTGTCTTGTTTTACGAGCCGTTCAAATACAAATGTTTCTATAAGTAATCGAACATCATAAATTTCTTCTATTTCCTTCTCTGTCAAACCAATGACAATGGCGCCCATTCTTTCTAAACGAATCAAATTTTCAGATGCCAGTATCTTTAATGCTTCCCGAATGGGTGACCGACTCACATCAAAATCCGCAGCCAATTTATTTTCTGATAAAACGGAACCGCTTTCAATCATGCCGGAAATTATCTGCATTCTAAGCTCACATGTTACACGATCACCAGTGGAAGCTTTGGAAAGCCATTTTATGGGATATAGTAATTCCTTTGATTCGGCCACTAATTCACCCTCTTCTTAAAATAAGATATACATGTATACAAGTATTATAAAACAGATTTTTAAAAATGCAAGCGCTTTATTAAATTCAAGGTATCTTAATATAGAAATTATCATTATTGAAGTGGTGGGTAATGCTCAATAGAGGCCTGTGATTTATTGCAGAAATTAAATTCAAAAAAGATTTTATATGCCTTTTGAATGGATATCCTCACTTGAACTTTAGTTCATAAGGATGTCAGTCCACGAAAAAAAGTGCACTTCCCCAAATTTTCGAACATTATTTAGTGATGATACTAAAATGATACAAGGGTGGAAGGTTACACCCTATGTTTCTAAAACAACTAGGACACGTGTCTGATATGTAAGATTGATATGGTAAGGGAACAAGAAAACGTGTTGAGGCTTAGCCTTTTTTACCATTTCGGACCGATATAAATAGTTGTATCAAAGATGAAAAATCACTTCTTTGCAGGGTATATTAAGAAGGTAGAATCGTTCTGCGTGCAGAATTAATACTAGGGATTATAAAATTTCTAAAATTCATCAAGTTGGTTATTTTTCAGGAGGAAACAAAATGACTATTCTATTAAAAGAGGTTTTTACTGGTTTGCCGAAAACAGTCGGAATAAAAGAGGCACTAAGTCCAATGGAGAGAGAATGGATTAGCGCGATTTTTAAAGAACCCGTTCAAGGAGCTGTCTGGGTGGGAAAAACAGGTTTAACAGGTGATGGACAAGCGGATTTGGAACATCATGGCGGCCATGAAAAAGCCGTTTTTGCTTATTCATATGAACATTATCCATACTGGAAAAAAGAATTAGGAATTTCTGAACTATCGTCCGGGGCAATGGGTGAGAATTTAGTTATGGAGCATGTAACAGAGGAATTAATTTCGATTGGTGACACCTTTCAGATTGGCGAAGCAGTGGTAATGGTATCGCAGCCACGACAGCCATGTTGGAAGCCGGCACGCCGTTTTAAACTGAAAAACTTAGCTTTGTTGATCCAAACTACAGGCAGAACTGGATGGTATTTTCGTGTGTTAAAGGAAGGGTTGGTCGAGCAAGGGCAAGTAGTTACTTTAGTCGATCGCCCATATCCGCAGTGGACAATCGAAAAGTGCAATCAAATTATCCATGCTACGAAACCAGACTTTTTTGTAATGAGTGAGTTGGCAAAATGTGATTTACTTGCACCCAAGTTGAGAGCCACACTAGAAAAACGTATTGAAAAAGAGGAATCACCTGATTTTCAAAATAGGGTTTTTGGCCCAAACGACTAATTAGTATCGTAAATTTAAATTGAAACAGCAGTCAATTAAAATGAACAATAATAGTAATTGACTACTATTTAACTGTTAGTTACTGTCTATTCTTTGGAACCCTCTTGCTTAGCGGGTGGCTTTTAAAGAATAGACATTTTCTAAGACTGAACTAAAATGGAACCTTTAGTTAGTCTTTTATCAATGATTCCCGTAAGGAGGAGTAGAATTAAAGATAAAGAAACATAGTACGGCTGGTCCCACCATAGTAGACTATTGAGGATACCGACTCTGATAAGAACCTGATTGACTGTAAACATTAGGAACCCAGTTAATATATATTTGGTCCACCTCTTTTTCCAATTAATTTTAATCATAAGACAATAAATGAGGCTATCACATAAATAGAAAACCGCTCCTAGGGCAATGGAATCACGTCCAGGATTTTCAAACCATCCAGGGTGGTATATTCGAGTCGAGAAAAGAAGGATTGGAAGAATATGTGCACTTGCAGAAATGGAGCCAATTATTAAATAGAGAAGCAAATTATATTTAAGTCCTCTTGCGGGATATAAAATCCATTTATAAAAAATCTTTGCCATAATAAAATAGACAGGAAGGCCTAATCC
>JAIMAD010000324.1 GCA_023512145.1 Bacillus sp. (in: firmicutes)
ATCAGGTACCGTATCACCTGAAAAAATGTTATACGGTACCTCTTTGGAAAACCATGCAACGGTTAGTTGTAACCACAAATGTTCGTTTTTTTAGAAGGTTTTATTTCCAACCAACTTCATTAAAAATTTTGATTGCTTGTTGTTGGTTTTTGCCCAAGACTGATAGGTTGATGTCTTGCTCTTTAAACGTACCCCAAGATTTTAATAGATCCGATTCCTCAACATTCGGATTAGCCGGGAATTCATGGTTTACTTCGGCAAATTGACCCTGTGCTTGTTCACTTGATAAAAACTCAATAAATTTAATTGCATTTTCCACATTTTTTGCATGTTTCGTTACCCCAATTGCACTGACATTAATATGTGTTCCAGTTGTCTCTTGGTTCGGGAAGAAAACTCCTACATTTTCAGCAACTTTTACTTCTTCAGGATCTTCTGAGTTTAACATTAATCCGATATAGTACGTATTCATAATCGCAACATCAGCTTCACCAGCAACAACTGCTTTTGCTTGGTCACGGTCATTTCCTTGTGGGTCCCTTGCCATATTGCTAGTAAAACCTTTCGCCCATTCTTTAGCACCATCTTCACCCATTACTTCAATAAAAGATGCTAGTAAAGAAATATTGTACATATTTCCAGAGGTACGAGCAACTACTTTTCCTTTCCATTCAGGCTGGATTAATGCCTCATAAGTTGACAGGTCAGTAGGTTTCACACGATCCTTAGCATAGACAAGAACCCGTGCTCTTTTGGCCATCCCAAACCATGTATTATCTACATCACGTAACTTTTCAGGAATGTTCCCTGTAATAACCTCACTGTCTACTGATTGAAGTAAGTCTGATTCTTTCGCTACATGCAAGTTCCCTGCATCGGCGGTAAAGAAAAGGTCAGCTTCAGTTGATTTACCTTCAATATTTAACCGTTCCATTAACTCGTCGCCTTCACCTTCGACAACATTTACTACAATACCCGTTTTTTCTTCAAAAATTTTATATAATTCAACATCAGATTCATAGTGACGACTTGTATATAGATTTACAACACCTGGTTCCTCACTTTTTGGCTCTTCTGCTACCTTTTTCTGTGGCTCAGTACTTGAACAGCCACCCAAAACAACGAATGCTACTAATAATACCAAACTTAATGCGAAAAATTTACTTTTCATAGTACACCTCTTCTTTTGTTGATATTGATTTTCACTCTCAATTGTAATTATTGATGATAACCATTCTCAAGTCAATTGATTTCAGCAAATTAAATATGTTGATTTTATTAATATCACTTAATGGACTATGAATATCGGAATCGTTTTACCTGAATAAACTCCGCTACTGTTTAGAGGAGTTGTTAAAATAACGAAGCAAGAGTACTATCGTAACTCTTTATAAAACTCAATTGTGATCAAGGTCTAGGATATATATCGTAAACCACTAACATAGGAAAAATTAAGTGATACTAAAACCAGAGCTATCGACTTATATTGCACCACTTCTTGTCGGTTGTTTTTTTGTATTGGCGAATTGGTTCTTTAACCATAGCTTAAATAAAGGATAGTGTGCCAGTGCCTATTCCTTCTCCATTATTTATTTAAAATCCCCTTTGTCCAAGCTAATTTTGGTAATCCGGCATACCCTATTTGGAATAAAGAGTAAATTTATTCATCATCATTGAAAGGAGAAGATTTTTTTGCGTAAAGCTATGCATCTAAATTTGAGAGTTGACCCTACCCAATATATTTCACAGATTCGTGATGTTCCTGGTTATGATTATATTCATTTTGTTCGTCAGCCGAAGTATATGATAGATATCTCACTTCTTAATGAAAAGGTATACTATCTTAATGAACTTTTCTCACCAAAGGAATTTGTTAAGAAGCATAAGCTATCCCTCTTACATGCCCACCACGGTCAATTAGGAATATTATTACTTCCTTTTAAAGAAGAAACAGATCTTCCATTAGTAACCAGTATTCGCGGCAGGGATGCAACCTTAGCCAATCAGCCGGTTGGCTACTTAGAGAACATGAAAATGCTGTTTGAGCAAGGCGACTATTTTTTCCCAGTTTGTCAATTCTTAGCAGATAAAATACATGCCTGGGGCTGTCCAACAAAAAAAATCAGAGTATTATATGGCGGAATTGATTTAAGCCGATACCATTACCGGACACCAAGTCTAGAAGGCTCGCAAAATATTCTATCTGTAGGTAGATTAGTAGAAAAAAAGGGACATCATATTTTAATGCAGGCGTTTCAAAAAATAAGAGCTAAATTTCCAAATGCTACTCTGACCATTATCGGAAAAGGGGAACTTGAAGACTATCTTACTTCTTTAGCCAATCAACTAAATCTAGGTAATTCATTTCACTTATTAAATCATCTTCATAAAGACAAAGTACGAGAACATATGACTAATACCGATTTATTTTGTGCTGCTAGCTTAGAAGCAGCCAATGGCGATGTAGAAGGTATTCCTAATACAATTAAAGAAGCAATGGCAACTGGTGTGCCGGTAATCTCGACCTTTCATGCAGGAATCCCTGAATTAATAACCCATAACCAAGAAGGTGTCTTAGTACAAGAAAATAATGTAGAAGAACTTGCCGAAGCCCTTGAATTTATGCTGACTAGCAGGAGTCGGTGGGAAACATATACAACCGCAGCACGTCAAAAAGTTGAACATTTCTTTGATTCTAATCAACAGCTTCTAATGCAAGCAAAATATTATGATGAACTGTTAGGGGGATAGTGATGAAGGATTTTAATTTGATTAAAGTTACCAAAGGTGTAAAAACCTTAGAGATTGATAACCCGACTAACTATTCCCTAATCGGAATGGGCGCTCAAGGGGCTGTATTTAAACTTTCAGAAGAAAAATGTGTAAAAATCTACACAAACCATCAACAAGCAAAAATGGAGGCAGACGCTCTTAAAGCCGGACAACATTTGCCATTTTTCCCAAAAGTATTTAATACAGGTTCAAACTTTATCGTCATGGAATACTTTAATGTTCCAACTTTAAAAGAATACCTCAGAAATTGCACCTACATCCCTGAATCCATCACATTAAAACTTCTTACTATTTTAAAGGAATTGAAAAAAGCGAACTTCACGATGGTTGATGACCCACTGCGACATATTTTTGTTCAAGAAAATGAAGAGCTAAAAGTGATTGACCACGTAAATGCCTTCAAAAGAGTTCACCCTGTCCCCCTAAAATTATTAAGAGATTTAAAAATCATTCTATTAAAAGACTCATTCTTAGCCCAAGTAAAAAAGCTAGAACCGGACACCTTCAAAATGTGGGATAACTATTTCAACGAAAACAGTTTAGATTACAAAAATATTCCCGTCACCTCAGGTGGATCAGGAGAAGGTGTAAAGGTTGAAAGTGCAGTAACTCAAACGCTAATTGGAAAAGGACATCAGGGTGCTGTATATCGAGTTGCAGAAGATCAATGTGTGAAAATTTATGGGAAACCGGAACATGCAAAGCAGGAAAAAGAGGTTCTTTTATCTAGTCAAGACTTATCATTTATTCCAAAAGTCTATGAAACAGGTTCTAATTATGTTTTAATGGAATATTTACTAGGGCCAGATTTAAATACGTTTCTAAAAAAACAATCTGAACTTTCAGAGGATATTACAAGACAATTACTAACTATTTTAACAACAATGAAAAAATCAGGTTTTAAGCAAATCGATGCCCCGCTTCGGCATGTTATTGTAACAAATACTGGTTTTAAATTAATCGATCATGTGTACTCGTTCTCGCGGATACAAGATAGACCTCTCGAGTTATTTTTAAACCTTCACGAAAGGAGATTTTTGGATTCTTTTCTAGACCAAGTAAAGGTGATAGATCCTAAAACCCATGCTGAGTGGACGAAAACACCAATTCCGCTTACAAATGGAAAAATGGAGAGTGCTGAAAGAAATGATCAAAGAAAAGAATCCCATCGAAAAAAAGGACCCGATCGAAGAAAGGGACAAGATCGAAAAAAAGGATCCAATCGAAAAAACGAACATGATCGGAAGAAAGGACCCGATCGAAGGAACGAACATGATCGAAAAAAAGGACATGATCGGAAAAAATGAACTTTTTAGTAACAGGAGCAGTTGGTTTTATTGGGTTCCATCTATCAAAACAATTGTTAGCTCAGGATTATCATGTTATT
This sequence comes from Bacillus sp. (in: firmicutes), assembly GCA_023512145.1. Lineage (GTDB taxonomy): Bacteria > Bacillota > Bacilli > Bacillales > Cytobacillaceae > Neobacillus. The sequence continues at coordinate 4,181 of JAIMAD010000324.1, forward strand.
GGGATAGATAATCTAAATGACTATTATGATGTTCAATTAAAAAAAGATCGTCTAAAGATATTAGAAAATAACCCACAGTTTGAATTTTATAAAATGGATTTGGCTGAACGAGATAAAGTAAATCAACTATTTTTTGATAAAGGAATCAATATGGTTATTCACTTGGCTGCTCAAGCTGGGGTGCGATACAGTTTAGACAACCCACATTCCTATGTCCATTCGAACCTTGTCGGGTTTATGACGATTTTGGAGGCATGCCGGCACAATCAGGTAGAGCACTTGATTTATGCATCATCTAGTTCAGTTTATGGAGCAAATACTAGTATTCCATTTTCCACCAAAGACTCTGTTGATCACCCCGTAAGTATCTACGCTGCTACAAAAAAGGCTAATGAATTGATGGCTCATACGTATAGTCATTTATTTCATATTCCTACTACAGGTCTTCGTTTCTTTACGGTGTATGGCCCTTGGGGAAGACCAGATATGGCTTATTACTCTTTTACTAAAAATATCATGGAAGGAAATACAATAAACGTTTTTAATCATGGAGACATGCGACGAGACTTTACTTATATTGATGATATTGTTGAAGGGATAGTTCGATTACTCGATGCTCCACCAAAATACAACAGTAACTGGGATAGAGCACATCCTGATCCAAGCTCCAGCTATGCACCTTACAGAATTTATAATATTGGTAACAATAATCCCTTAAAGGTAATGGATTTAATAAGTACTCTTGAAAAACTGATAGGAAAAAAGGCAAAAATCAAATTTTTAGCAATGCAACCCGGAGACGTTAAGGAAACCTACGCAGATATTTCTGATTTGCAGGCTGATGTCGACTTTTATCCTTTAACAACAATTGAAACAGGCTTAACTCATTTTATTAATTGGTACAAAGGTTACTTGGTAAAGTAGACAGCTATTAGAAATACTATTGATCCGGAAACGCAAAAACAAGAAAAAGCGTACAGGAATTTTTTCACCTGTGCGCTTTTTAATTTAGGTTGCTGTTTTTCAAAAAAAAAAATCTACTTGATGGAAGGCACTGAAAAAGTCCCTTAAATATAGGCTGTGTTGAACTTGGGTATTTATTTTTCACTCTAGGCACTTCGCTTTCCGCGGGCGGTCCGGTGAGCTTCGCGCCTGTGGGGTCTCACCAGCCCCGTCCTCCCGCAGGAGTCTTCGTGCCTGCAGCGAAAATCAATATAGGTTTTT
>JAIMAD010000325.1 GCA_023512145.1 Bacillus sp. (in: firmicutes)
ACGAGAAATTTAGAAGAATTGCGAGAAAAGACACAGTTTATCCGCATGACAGGCGCTGGATTAAGAGAAAGCCATCCACATGACGTACAAGTTACAAAAGAAGCACCAAACTATTCTCTCTCTTAACATCATTTTTGTTTTGAAATTGAAGCGGAGGAATGTTCCTCCGTCTATTTTTTTACCGACAGATATGTTACAATATCGGTTGTGTGAGGAGGGACAAACGTGAAAAAGCAGATCATTATGGGGTTCATTGTTGCCCTATTATTGTCGGTTGTATTTCCATTTGGCAATGCTAAAGCAGCGCAAGATCCATTAAATATTGAAGCAGATGCAGCAATTCTTGTGGACGCGAAAACAGGTCGGATTTTGTATGAAAAAAATATTGATACTGTGCTTGGAATTGCTAGTATGACGAAAATGATGACGGAGTATCTCTTACTCGAAGCGGTAAAAGAGGGTAAGGTTAAATGGGATCAGGAATACGCCGTTAGCGAGATTGTTTATAAAAATTCTCAGGACACTGGCCTTTCAAATGTTCCTTTACGTGCAGATGGTACATATAAAGTCAGGGAGTTATATGATGCAATGGTTATTTATTCTGCGAATGGTGCAACGATTGCACTAACAGAAGTAATAGCTGGCTCAGAAACAAAATTTGTGAAAATGATGAATGACAAAGCAAAGGAATTAGGATTAAAGGATTATAAATTCGTTAACTCTACAGGCTTAAATAATCGTGATTATCATGGCGAGCATCCACAAGGTACGGGTGCAGAAGAAGAAAATGTCATGTCAGCACGTGCAGTTGCCCAATTAGCTTTTCACTTAATTAATGATTTCCCTGACGTGTTAAAAACAGCGAGTACGCCTGCGAAGGTATTTCGTGAAGGCACGACTGATCGAATTGAAATGAAGAACTGGAATTGGATGCTACCCAGCTTAGTTTACGGCTATCCAGGAATGGACGGGCTTAAAACGGGTACCACTGATTTTGCAGGCTATTGCTTTACGGGTACAGCCACTCGAGATGGAAAGAGATTTATCACCGTGGTTCAAAATGCTGTAGATGACAGTGGTGAAGGTGGATATAAAGCACGTTTTGACGAAACCAAAAAAATGCTTGATTATGGGTTCATTAATTATACAAAAGTAGAACTTCTTCCTAAACATTACCAGGTTAAGGGTCAGAAAATACTTCCAGTTATTAAGGGGAAGAATGACCAAGTGGAGATTTATACAAAATCAGCTATTAATATGGTAATCCATAGTGGTGAAGAGGAGAACTATAAACCAGTTTTGGTATTGGATAAAAAGAAAATCAATAAACAAGGAGAGTTAACCGCACCAGTTAAAAAGGGCGAAAAGGTTGGCTATCTAACAATTGAGTCAAAAAAGGGTGAGAAGCTGGACTTCTTAACAGCGGAAGGCCAACAGAAAGTACAAGTAGATGTTATTGCCACTCAGGATGTAGAAAGAGCGAACTGGTTTGTGTTAATGATGAGAGGCATTGGCAATTTCTTCGGAGATGTTTGGCAGGGTATTTCAACTACTGTTAAAGGTTGGTTTTAATTAAATCCGACTAATCTGTAATACATTATATGTATTGGTACTAAAAAGATAGGATTCCTGTCTTGACAGGAATCCTTTTTTGTTGCTTTAATGATTTTATGGGAAAAAAAATTCCGGTAAAATGCTTGAACATGTTCTATACTTTAAAATCAGTTTTCTTAATATTAAAAAGATTATAAGGGGGATTATCAAATGAAAATAGGAACAGATCTCGTAAAACGTGGAATGGCAGAAATGCAAAAAGGCGGCGTCATCATGGATGTTGTCAATGCTGAGCAGGCAAAAATTGCTGAAGATGCAGGAGCAGTGGCGGTAATGGCTTTAGAGCGTGTTCCTTCAGATATCCGTGCGGCCGGCGGAGTGGCCAGGATGGCAGACCCAAGAATTACTGAAGCAGTCCTTAAAGCTGTTTCAATCCCTGTTATGGCTAAAGCAAGAATTGGCCATATTGTAGAGGCGCGCATTCTAGAAGCAATGGGTGTCGATTATATAGACGAAAGTGAAGTTCTAACACCTGCTGACGAAGAATTCCATTTATATAAAAGAGACTTTACTGTCCCGTTTGTTTGCGGGTGTCGTGACCTTGGTGAGGCTGCTCGTAGGATTGGTGAAGGGGCTTCTATGCTTCGTACAAAAGGTGAGCCAGGTACAGGAAATATCGTTGAAGCAGTCCGTCATATGCGTAAGGTGAATGCACAGGTGCGCAGAGTTGTCGCAATGAATGAAGATGAATTAATGACTGAAGCAAAGCTTTTGGGTGCACCATTTGAAATATTGCTTGAAATTAAGCGTCTTGGCCACTTGCCAGTGGTTAACTTTGCTGCGGGTGGTGTGGCAACACCTGCTGATGCAGCATTAATGATGCAGTTAGGTGCTGATGGTGTATTTGTAGGATCTGGTGTCTTTAAATCAGAAAACCCAGCTAAGTTCGCAAGAGCGATTGTTGAAGCTGTGACACATTACCAAGATTACCAATTGATAGCTGAATTATCAAAGGATCTTGGAGCACCAATGAAAGGAATCGAAATTTCAACACTAGCACCTGGAGCACGCATGCAAGATAGAGGCTGGTAATTAGAAAAGCGAAAGCGCCTGTTCAGCCACGAGTACGGTGGAGGGCCTGGGGGTGAAGTCGTTCTTTCACTTCATCACCAGGACCGAAGCGGCCGAGGGGCTAGGCGCTTGAGCTAGACAGAGAAAAGCGAAAGCGCCTTGTTCAGGGGCGATTACGAAGGAGTATATGTGATGATAAAAATAGGCGTACTGGCATTGCAAGGGGCTGTCCGTGAACATATATCCTCCTTAGAATCATGTGGTGTTGAAGCAATAGCCATAAAAAGAAAAGAACAATTAACAGAAGTGGATGGCCTAATTCTTCCTGGGGGCGAGAGTACAGCAATCCGACGTTTAATTGACAAATATGATTTTATGGATGCCCTTAAGGAATTTGCTCGTGTTGGAAAGCCAATGTATGGGACCTGTGCGGGGCTCATTCTTTTAGCCAAAGAACTAGTCGGAAATAATGAGCCACATATCGGTGTAATGGATATTAAGGTGGAACGCAACTCGTTTGGGCGCCAGGTTGATAGCTTTGAGGCTGACCTCGCGATTAAAGATATAGCTGAAAGCTTCCCAGCGGTGTTTATTCGTGCACCGCACATTGTGGAAGTGGGAGAGAATGTTGAAATCCTGGCCATTCATAATGACCGCATCGTCGCCGCACGAGAAGGACAATTTCTTGGCTGTTCTTTCCATCCCGAGCTAACTGATAATCATCGCCTTACGGCTTACTTCACCCAGATGGTGGAGGAAGCAAACAAAAAGCGACTTGTATAATTTGGTTGCATTTGGCTGATAATTATAGTAAATTTTAATTATACAAAATTAAATAATGAATAAAGCAATGAGAGGAACTAGTAACAAGACCTTCATTCCAAAAGAGAGCCGGTGGTTGGTGTGAACCGGTGGTGAAGTTTGTGAATCCCTCCTCGAGCAAGGTACGGAACGCCTCACTATGAGGTTATTAAGTACTTTCGGTAAAAAACCGTTAAATTTTTTTCGAGGTGGACAGTTTTTTCTGTCAACCAGGGTGGTAACGCGGGTAACTCTCGTCCCTGTTTTAGGGGCGGGAGTTTTTTGTATTTTTTTAAAAGGAGGACTTTATTATGTTGGATATTAAAGTGTTAAGAGCAAATTTTACCGATGTAAAAGAAAAGCTTCAAAAACGTGGCGAAGATTTAACGGACCTTGGCCGGTTTGAAGAGCTGGACCTGAAAAGACGCGAATTAATCGTTGAATCAGAGAAATTAAAAAGCAAGCGAAATGAGGTTTCAAACCAGGTAGCGGCATTAAAACGTGTGAAGCAGGATGCGGATCATCTTATAAAAGAAATGCGTGAGGTTGGGGACCAAATAAAAACTATTGATGACCAGTTGCGAGGAGTGGAAGAGACTTTAGAGCTTTTGTTATTAAGCATTCCGAATATCCCGCATGAAAGTGTTCCGATTGGGGAAACTGAGGATGATAATGTTGAAATTCGTCAATGGGGCAAGGTGCGCGAATTTGAATTTGAAGCAAAACCTCATTGGGATGTTGCAACACAACTAGGTATTCTTGATTTTGAACGAGCAGGTAAGGTGACTGGAAGTCGCTTTGTATTTTATCTGGGATTAGGTGCCCGTTTAGAACGTGCGTTAATTAGTTTCATGCTCGACCTTCATGTTGATGTACATGGTTACACAGAAATACTACCACCCTATTTGGTGAATCGGGCCAGCATGATCGGAACGGGGCAACTGCCAAAGTTTGAAGAAGATGCCTTTTTGATTGAAAATGAAGACTACTTCCTTATTCCTACTGCTGAGGTACCTGTCACAAATCTCCATCGCGATGAAATTTTAAGTAGTGAAGTTTTGCCAATTCGCTTTGCCGCCTACAGCGCTTGTTTCCGCTCTGAGGCAGGTTCCGCTGGCCGAGATACACGGGGCTTGATTCGTCAGCATCAATTCAACAAGGTTGAGCTTGTGAAGTTTGTTAAGCCAGAGGATTCTTATGATGAATTAGAAAAGTTGACGAATGACGCGGAACGAGTATTACAATTACTTGAGCTACCATATCGTGTGTTGAGTATGTGTACAGGTGATCTTGGCTTTACGGCTGCTAAAAAGTATGATATTGAAGTTTGGATTCCAAGTTATGGGACATACCGAGAGATTTCCTCTTGCAGTAACTTTGAAGCCTTCCAGGCGAGAAGAGCCAATATCCGCTTCCGGCGTGATCCAAAGGCAAAACCAGAGCATGTGCATACATTAAATGGTTCTGGTCTTGCGATTGGCAGGACTGTGGCTGCTATCTTAGAAAATTATCAGCAAGCAGATGGCAGTGTCATTATTCCTGAGGTTTTACGCCCATATATGGGGAATCGTGAGATTATCGCACCACGGTAAGGATGGCAATGAAAAATTCCGGGCGGTGAATCCCGTTCGGATTTTTTTTAATAACTTATTGACATAGTATATGATTATATGTTAAGCTATTTTTTGTCGATACGGAGGAATACCCAAGTTTGGCTGAAGGGATCGGTCTTGAAAACCGACAGGCGGGTCATTCCGCGCGGGGGTTCGAATCCCTCTTCCTCCTCCATAATTATTTCACAAACGCGCATAAAAACTGGAGATAATGTCCGTTACATTTACTTGTAACGGACTTTTTTTACATTATCAGAATTTATCGCAGATTAACGGGCAGTAAAACCCCCACTTCAAGACTTAAAAGAATTGATGAAGGATAAGTGGGGGATAAA
>JAIMAD010000326.1 GCA_023512145.1 Bacillus sp. (in: firmicutes)
TTCTTTTGCAACGGTTTTTCATCAGTATGCAATTGATTAAGAAGTGTATCAATTCGATGGCCGTAATCGATTGATTCATCCCATTCAAAGATAATTTCAGGTGTTTTACGAAGACGAATTCGGTTACCAATTTCTGACCTGATAAAACCTTTTGCTTTGGCAAGACCTTTTAACGTATTCTCTCTTTGCTCTTCATCACCTAATACAGAAATAAACACTTTGGCTTGTTGTAAATCTCCAGTTACTTCAACATCAGTAACCGTCACAAAACCGATCCGTGGGTCTTTGATTTTACGACCAATGATGTCACTAAGTTCTTTTTTCATTTGTTCTCCAACACGATTTGCTCTGTGGCTCATATCATTCACCTCTTAACTTAAAGCCATTCAATATCGGTGATTGTTCTTTCAATTTCAGGAAACGAATCGATTAATTTTAGTGCATTTTGCAATTCGTGTTCTGTTGAAACCCGGGTGGAAGTGACGACGACAATGGCAATTTTTGTCCTTTGCCATAAATCCTGGTAGTCAACCTCTGCCACGGATACATTAAATTTCTGTTTTAAGCGGGTAAGGATTCGTTGCAGTACCGCTCGTTTCTCTTTTAAAGAATGTGCATTATGAATCATACATTCACAAACGGCTAAGCCGATGATCATTTACGTTCAATTTCTTCCATTACATATGCTTCAATGATATCGCCTTCTTTAACATCATTAAAGTTTTTAATGGTAATTCCACACTCATATCCCTGTGCTACTTCTTTTGCATCGTCTTTAAATCGTTTTAAAGCATCAATTTTTCCTTCAAAAGTAACAACACCGTTGCGAATTAAACGAATACCACTGTCGCGGGTAATTTTCCCCTCAGTCACATAAGAACCAGCAATTGTACCAACCTTTGAAACCTTAAAGGTTTGGCGAATTTCAGCCTGACCAATAATTTTTTCTTCGAATTCAGGATCAAGCATACCCTTCATCGCTGCTTCAATCTCTTCGATAACTTTATAAATAATGCGGTGTAGGCGGACATCAACCTTTTCCGCTTCTGCTGCACGTTTCGCATTAACATCTGGGCGAACGTTAAAACCGATAACAATACCATTTGATGCAGCGGCAAGCGTAATATCCGATTCGTTAATTGCACCTGCACCACTGTGAACTATTTTGATGTTGACACCTTGAACATCTATTTTTTTCAATGAAGCAACAACCGCTTCTACAGAGCCTTGAACATCAGCTTTAAGGATGATGTTAAGGTCTTTCATCTCACCTTGTTTCAATTGTTCAAATAGCGTTTCCAGACTAACAATCGACTTTTCACCACGTTGGGCTACCAATGCAGTTTGGGCACGTGCTTCTCCAACTTGTCGAGCTGTTTTTTCGTCGTCAAAAACAACAAAGCGGTCGCCAGCTTGAGGAACATCGCTAAGACCAGTAATTTCAACTGGAGTCGATGGACCTGCTTCTTTCACGCGGCGTCCAACATCATTAACCATTGCCCGGACACGTCCATGTGTATGTCCAACAACAATAGGGTCGCCGATTTTTAATGTACCATTTTGAACAAGTAAAGTCGCAACAGATCCGCGCCCTTTATCTAATCGAGCTTCAATAACAGTTCCCACAGCATTTCTTTTCGGATTTGCTTTATATTCTTCCACTTCACTAACTAGAAGAATCATTTCAAGAAGGCTCTCAATTCCTTCACCTGTTTTAGCAGATAGTGGTACAAAGATTGTTTCCCCGCCCCATGCTTCAGCTACTAACCCATGTTCAGTCAATTCCTGCATAACACGATCGATATTGGCGCCTTCTTTATCCATTTTATTTACAGCGACTATGATTGGTACTTCAGCCGCTTTAGCATGGTTAATTGCTTCCACCGTTTGCGGCATGACGCCATCATCTGCGGCGACTACAAGGATGGTAATATCAGTTATTTTAGCACCGCGTGCACGCATCGTAGTAAATGCAGCATGTCCGGGTGTATCAAGGAAGGTAATCTTTCGGCCATTTCCAACAACTTGGTATGCTCCAATATGTTGGGTGATTCCGCCAGCTTCGCCTTCCGTCACTTTTGTGTTACGGATAGAGTCAAGCAAGGTAGTTTTACCATGGTCAACGTGACCCATTATTGTCACAACAGAAGGTCTTTCCACAAGCGTTTCCGTAGCATCTTCTGTAAAGTAAACTTCAAGGTCTGTTGTATCCACCTTGATTTCTTCTTCAACTTCTACCCCATACTCACCAGCAATCAATTCAATCGCATCTTTATCCAATCCTTGATTAATTGTTGCCATTACGCCAAGCAAGAAGAGCTTTTTAATAATTTCTGAAGGCTCGCGGTATAATTTTTTTGCTAACTCTGCAACCGTTAATGACTCAGTATAAGTGATTTTAGCAGGAAGTTCTTTCTCTTTCCTTTTTGGCTGTTGAGTTTGCTGAACAACTGGTGTATGAACTTTTTTCTTTTTATTATTATTATTCCGATTTTGATTGTAATTATTAAAAGGCTTGGCCTTTGGTTTATCATTAGTGAAGACTTTTGGTTGTGGCTGGCCTGCCTTTTTTCCATCACTTGTTTTTGAAGTTGTGACTGCATTTCCCTGGCTTTGGTTAGTTGTCTTAGCAGCGCCTGCATATGCCTTAGGATTTGTTTGCGTCTGCACTGGTGGCTTTTGACCTGAGGATACAGGCCTTTGGCTTGGACGTTGTTGCTGAGTAGGACGCGCGTTCGTTTGATTTTGTTGCTGTCCTGATTCTTGTTTTTGCTGTGGTGTCGTGCTTTCTTTTTTGTTATAGACCTCGTCAAGCTTTTTAATTTCTGTATCTTCAATTGTTGCCATATGGTTCGTAACCTCTATATTCATTTCTTTTAGTTTTGTAATAATATCTTTACTTGAGATGTTGTGCTTTTTTGCATACTCATATACACGTAATTTACTCACCTTTTCACCCCCGCTAGATTTAATCGAGCAACGTTTCCATTTTTTTTGCAAATCCACCATCCAGAACAGCTACAACCACACGCTCATCTTTGCCAATTGCTTGGCCAAGAAGGTAGCGATTTTCCACAAGTTTATATGGAACCTCATAAGAATTACATTTATTTGTAATTTTTTTTGTCGTATTTTCAGATGCATCTGCAGATAATAAAATGAGTTTTGCTTTACCGCATTGTATCTGCTTCACGGAGAGCTCCTCACCTGATATAATTTTGCGCGCTCGATAGGCCAAGCCAAGTAATGACATCCATTGATTTTGTTTCATTCGGATTGTCAGCACTCCTTCTCAATAAGTTCTAATAGCTCTTCATATAACGAATCCGGTATCGTAATGTGTAAGTGATTAGATAGGGTATTTTTTTTCTTGGCAAGTAGGACAGCTTCCTTATCCTTTGAAAGGTAGGCTCCCCGTCCAGACTTCTTCCCTGTCAAGTCAATAGATACGTCCCCTTCTTTTCCGCGAACGATGCGAACGAGTTCTTTTTTCGGCTTCATATCACCGGTTGCTACACACTTACGCATAGGAACTTTTTTCTTTGTGTTCACTCATCATTCACCTCACTTATTAGTCCAACTCTTCTTCATAATCGAACTCAGTTTCAACCTGATCGTCAAAAAGCCTAATCGTTTCTTCACGCGGATAAATTCCTTTTTCACGCGCTTCAGTTTCTGCTTTAATATCAATTTTCCAGCCCGTTAATTTCGCAGCCAAGCGGGCATTTTGTCCTCGTTTCCCGATAGCCAATGAAAGCTGGTAATCTGGTACAACAACGGTGGTTGCTTTTTCTTTTTCATTTATCATGACATCTAGAACTTTAGATGGGCTAAGAGAGTTTGCGACAAAAACAACAGGATCATCAGACCACTTAACAATATCAATTTTTTCACCCTTTAATTCATTGACTACTGCTTGTACCCTTGTTCCCTTAGGACCGACACAAGAGCCAATAGGGTCTACCTCATGATTGTCTGAATGGACAGAAATTTTCGACCGATCTCCTGCCTCACGGGCAACAGATTTAATTTCAACGGTACCGTCATAAATCTCAGGAACTTCTATTTCAAACAACCGTTTCAAGAGACCAGGATGTGTCCGCGATACAAAAATTTGTGGACCCTTTGTTGTTTTTTCAACTTTTGTAATAAATACTTTGATTCGATCATGTGGCTTATAACGTTCATTTGGAATCTGCTCATTTACAGGGAGTAAAGCCTCTATTTTCCCAAGACTCACATAAATAAATTTAGAATCAAGTCGTTGAACGATTCCTGTCATAATATCTTCTTCACGGTCGATAAATTCAGAATAAATAATGCCCCGTTCTGCTTCTCTAACGCGTTGGGTTACCACTTGCTTAGCTGTTTGGGCAGCAATCCGTCCAAAGTCCTTTGGAGTCACTTCCATTTCGACAATATCTTCAACTTGGTAATTTGGAGTTATTTGTCTGGCATCCTCTAAAGAAATTTCAAGACGAGGGTCATAAACTTGTTCTACCACTTCTTTTCTGGCAAAAACCCGCATCGTACCCGTCTTTAAATTAATATCAATTCGAACATTTTGAGCCTGGTTAAAATTACGACGGTATGCCGAAACAAGTGCAGCTTCGATAGCGTCAATTAGAACATCTCTCGAAATGCCCTTTTCTCTTTCTAGTATGATAAGAGCATCTAATAATTCGCTGCTCATTTGTGTGTTTCCCCCAATCCTATTTCAATTTTTTCGCTAATTAGTAATTAGCATAATAGTGACTACTCCTCATGACGTACTAAGAGGATTGCCAAGTCACGGAGATACTTTACGAAAAAGTAACAGCTAATCGAGCTTTTGCTACTTTGCCAAAAGGAATTTCAATGACTTTCGAACGGGTTTTTATTTTAACTTCAATTTTCAAGGTTTGACCATCAAATTCTAACAGCTTTCCTTCGAAGTTTTTTTCCCCATCAATTGGTTCATAGGTTTTGATAAAGATATTTTTGCCAACTGCTTTTTCGAAATCTTTATCTTTTTTTAACGGTCGCTCAGCACCAGGTGAAGACACTTCCAGATAGTAGTTATGGGGAATCGGGTCGAGCTCATCGAGTTTTTCGCTAAGTCTTTCGCTAACAATTCCGCAATCCTCAATATCAATACCCTTATCAGAATCAATATATATGCGAAGAAACCAGTTTTTCCCTTCTTTCACATATTCAACTTCAACTAATTCTAAACCCAGTTCTTGAAAAATTGGTGCAGCAATCTCTTCTATAATTTCCGTTACATTGCTCATGCCTTACCTCCTTTACCGATAATTTCACCCATATTATATGTAGTTCACGGAAAATTTTTATCAATTTATACTACAAAATA
>JAIMAD010000327.1 GCA_023512145.1 Bacillus sp. (in: firmicutes)
AATTATACCACATTGCGACATTTATTTTCATCGTGTATCGACAATAACCGTCATAATCTCTAGTAAACACTTTTTTACAACTAGTTGAAGTGGAAAAAGGATATTAACAATAATTAGTAATTGTAGCATTGCAAGATTTTCCAACAGATTGTAAAATAACTATTAATTACTACAATTTAACTAGTCACACAACAATTCTAGGAGGATATACCCTGATAATGTCCACGATGACTATCTATTATCTGTTTCTTATCTGTTTACTCTTGGTTCTCGCCTTTTTTTGGGGAGGCTATTTCACAAAGAAACATCGCCATGTCGAATCGGCATTACTAGCAACAAATGAACAGCTTATCGCTATCCTCAAACATTCTTCCGACGCCATTAACATTACAACTGTGGATGGTAAACTCCTGTACATCAACACCTCTTTCGAAAAAATGTACGGCTGGAAGAAAGAAGAGTTAATCGGAAAACCCTTGCCGATCATTCCTGATAAATTAGGAGAAGATGAAGCTCGCAGAAGGGAATTATTACTTAAAGGTTATACGATAAGCAACTGGGAAGATAAATTTTTACGGAAAGATGGGACATTTATTGATGTTAATGTCTCCGTTTTCCCGTTAAAAGATGGTGACGGAGTGATTAATGGTTTTGCGGCGATTACCCGCGACGAGACCAAGCGCAAGAAAGTAGAACAACAGCTTAAGCAACTTGTTTATAATGATCCATTAACAGGTGCAGCAAATCGACGATCCTATTATGAGCGCTTAGAATTTGCCATTACAAAGGCGAAGAAGAACAAACGAAAATTCGCCCTTCTCTATCTTGATATCGATCGCTTTAAATGGGTCAATGACACGATGGGCCATGATGTTGGTGACCAACTACTGCAGCAATTTGTCACCTGCATTAATAGCCTGTTGCCAACAACCTGTTCTCTTTTTAGACTTGGCGGCGATGAATTTGTGATTATCCTAACTGAGCTATCCTCGACAGATGCGCCCGTCGACTTTGCCAAACAACTCATTGAACTCCTTCAGACACCCTGGTGCATTCAGGAACATCAATTTGTGACAACCAGTTCAATCGGCATCAGCATCTATCCCGAGGATGGGGAAGATGCCCAGACATTAACTTCGAATGCGGACCATGCTCTCTACCAAGCGAAAGCCGATGGCCGCAATCTAATTCGCTTTTATGAGCATCAAACCGTTGCTGAAACTACCGCTTAGGTGTGTTAACCTAAATAAAATGACAGCACGATTTGTAATTATTTATCGACAGAAATTAAAATTGGATTAATTTTCTTTTCCCATCTGTTATAATAGGACTTGCAATATTTTTTTGGGGGTAATTAATCATATGGCAAAAATTTTAACGGCAATTTTAAGCATCGCATTTATTGTTGTTCTCTTTTTAGGTCAATCACATTGGAAAGAACAAACGGGAGCAGCGGTAAACACTAAACCAACTTCATCTCCTAACCAAACATCATCACCCAAGGATGATAAAAAGAGCGCTGCGGAAGATAGAATTGAAGAGCAGTTGCTCAAGGTTACAGCTAACTGGCCAACCACATCTATTGATCGTTTTACTCAAACGCTCAAAGAGAATAAGCCTTTTAAAATTCTTTTTGTTGGTTCACCCTCAATTGGTTCTGAATCTGATGGGACTTTCCCACTCATAAAAGAGAACTTGATTGAAACATTTGGTGATAAAAATATCAGCGTTACCATCAAAACCTTTAATTTAACTTCTACTCAATTCATACAAGACAATAACCAAGCAGAAATTGCTGCTGAGCAAGCCGATTTGATTGTGATGGAGCCGTTTATTTTACAGAATAACGGAATAGTATTAATAGAAGATACCAAAAAAGATACAACAAAAATCATGACGGACATTTTAGAAACCAATCCAAAGACTGCTTTTATCCTCCAGCCGTCCTACCCACTCTACCAAGCAACCATTTATCCGCGCCAGGTAGATGCGCTTAAAACGTATGCGGAGGAAAACGAAATAACCTACCTCGACCATTGGACATCTTGGCCGGATGCTAAAACAGATGAACTTAAAGAGTATCTATCACCGGACCAAAGTGGCCCGAGCGAAAAAGGGAACCAGGTATGGAGCGAGTACATAGTAAACTATTTAATTAGCAAATAAGCGAACTCTCCTGTCGAGTTCGTTTTTTTGTGCCGTATCGCAAACAAAGGAAATGTAAGTTAAAAGGCCTATCAAATTGGAAGATTATTTGGTAGGCCTTTTTGTATACAAATTATCTTACGAAAATGGACGGATTGGATGTTGAGGATGAAAGGGTATTGGGTATTTATGTTAAAATATATATATATAGATTGTTGAATTTTGCACTTAAACTCCCTCTGTAAGCAGGATTGTTCGTATTTATTGGTATCAAATACGTATTTTAATACTGAAAGGTGGAAATTCTATTATGTTTGGAAAAGAGTTTAAAAAATTACTGAAAAAGTCGATGGAGATTCCCTATGAAGACATCTCAAAGTTCCCTACTATCAGCATCACAATTGATACCATAGCTAAGTATTGTGGTAAGGAAGGGCTTGATTATGAATTTATGAGTACCAAGGAAGAAGAAACTATGTTGGTAAGTATTGACGGGATCTCTTATGAAGTGATTCGTGGCCTAGCAGGAAGAGGATGTTATGGAATCCGGTGCAGGGAGTTATGATAACTCTACGTTAATAACAAATCATTTGAATATATTTGTGGAAAATCACTGAGAGAAATGGGTTATTCATTGTGGAGGTCTTTGAGATTGACTAGTAGAAATGGCAAATTTTCAGTTGACTGAACCATTTCCTTGTTACATTCAAAAACCTCTGCAAACTATGGTGCAAATTTAGTCGTTTTTTCGAGTGAGGTTCCAATTTTTGCGAACCCGTTACTCCTTTAGAGTACGCTTTATTTGTTTGGGGAGACTTTATTTGTATATATCCCTTAATACAAATAAAGCTATCAAGGTTTTCCCTGATAGCCTACCATTTACTTTATCTATTTAGCCGACCATTAAATTTTTCAAATCTGCTTTTAAATCTGCCATTAACTTTTCAAGTGTCATCTCATTCTCATTGATGCCCTTATCATAGGCCCTTTTCATAATTGCTGAAAAATCGGCGCTATTCGAACTGTTTTTCTTTGCTTTAATTTCCACTATCCGATATCATCCCTTTCTACTTTCTACATCAACTATTTTACAAGAGTTATCAATAGATGTAAATGTTTTTCCAATTTTATTTGTTGAAATGCTATGAATCTTGGAAAAACTTGCTGTAAATTGGCGGACTGGGGAGATTGGCAGATAAACAGGGAGAAATGGCAGATAAATTTTTAAATCGGCAGATAAGATACTCAATTTGGCAGATAAACTAGGGATTAGATCAAATAGGTATCTTAAAAAGAGGTCCTGATATAAGAATTGTGCTAAAAAACACGCGTATCTCTTTTAATAGGGAAAAACAGTTACCTGAGCCAGGCTGACCGCCTGGCTTTTTGGTGGAATCGGGGCAAGTGGCAGATAAATTTTTAAATCGGCAGATAAAATAGGCAAAGTGGCAGATAAAAGTTGAAAACGGCAGATAAGCTACTCAATTTGGCAGATAAACTGGAGATTAGATCAAATAGGTATTCTAAAAAGAGGTTCTGATATGAGAATTGTGCTAAAAAACATGTGCTATCTCTTTTAACAGGAAAAACAGTTACCTGGCCAGGCTTACCTACTGGCTTTTTAGCGTTTGGTTATGTGGCCTGAGGGGGTTTGGCAGGTAAACTTGGTTAATTGTGAGGTAAATTGGTCAAAGCGCTCTATTAATGGTGTCAGGCACCGTCACTTGCACGAACATTTGAGCTAATCCAAAAGACATTCTGCAAAATTCTGCAAATCTATCTATCTTCCTAGTAAACTCCACAAGTTTCGCCTCCTTTTTACCCAAATCGCTAGTAAACTATGATAGACTAAAATTAAAATTGAAGAAATATGAGGTGTTTTTACTAGATGAAGAAGACCATTTTCCGCGCTTTATCGACAGCTGCGCTGCTATCGACCGTCTATGCAGGCTCTGCGCTCGCCGATACATACCAGGTTCAAAACGGGGACAACTTATCAGAGATTGCCTTTAAGTATCAAACAAGCGTAAATGAACTAAAGACACTGAACAACCTAAAGTCAGATCTTATCTTTATTAATCAAACACTCAAAATCTCCACTACTACCACCGGAACTGTCCAACCATCCCAGTCGACCACACACATCGTTGTCCCAGGTGACTCCTTAATTAAAATTGCTAACCGTTATCAAGTCACGGTCGGCGAACTAAAGCTCTGGAACAGCCTTGATAACACCATTATCTATGTCGGCGAAGCCTTGAAGGTGTCCGCACCTAAACCGACTCTAACAGTACCAACACCCGTAACAGCACCGACAACAAAAGCACCGGTGACACCGACTAAAACGAGTGAATACACCATTAAAAGTGGCGATTCCTTGAGCAAAATTGCTCTCCAATTTAAGATGACGGTTGCTCAGTTGAAAACACTTAATAACCTGAGTTCTGACATGATTTATGCGGGCAGCACACTAAAGGTTAGCGGTACAACGACGGTAAAACCACCTGCAGCGACAAAACCACCTGTCGCCAAGCCGCCAGTCCCGACTCCTGTTAGTGAATATCAGGTCAAAAGCGGTGATACCCTTGGAGAAATCGCAGGACTTTATAACATATCACTCCAGGCCTTAAAAACGAATAACAATCTAACATCCGATATGATTTATGTGGGCCAAAAGCTCAAAGTAAGCGGCAAGGCCGTGACCACTCCCACACCAGCACCACAGACTGATTTTGCCGCAAAGACTGTGGCAGAAGCTAAAAAACTAATCGGCATCCCGTACGTATGGGGCGGCAGTACAACTGCAGGTTTTGATTGCAGTGGGTTTATCTATTACGTTGCGAACCAAGCTGGCTTGAAAATCGGCCGCACTAACGCTGACGGCTATTACAACCGCACCTTTTATGTCGACCAACCAAAAGCAGGCGATCTTGTCTTTTTTGAAAATACATATAAAAAGGGCATCTCTCACGTAGGTATCTATCTCGGCGATAACCAATTCATCCACGCCAATGATGGTGGAGTGATGATTTCCAATTTATCAAGTGCTTATTATCAAAAACACTTTAGTGCATTTAAGCGATTCTATTAAGAAAAGCGCAAGCGCCTTGGTCAGGGGCGACAAAAGCACAAGGCTAGCCGGCGGAAAGGTTGCTCTTTAACCTTTTCGACGGATTGACTTGTGA